>JBBSFG010000018.1:0-22647 GCA_038238965.1 Candidatus Acidiferrales bacterium
TCTTTAGTTAGCTGGTCGACAGACCAGGTCATGCGGTCCCGACCGCTAGACTGCGTGAAGTGAATCTTAAAGACGATCAAGACTGGCTAAGAAAGGCAGTGGAAGGATTTGCGGAAGGACGGAACAGCAGGTTTTTTGGGGGATGAAACGATTGCGTGAGGCCAGGAACAGTCACGATCCCGGAGACGCGCCATCCGCTCACTGCCCGGAACGCGCCTCCGTCAGCATGAGTACCTTGATTAATACGCGTTTTTGTTCATCAACCCGGAGAGTATGGTCATCACAATAATTCGCAAATCGAACGTGAATGTCCAATTCTGCAGATAATACAGGTCGAACTCCAACCGCTTTTCGATGGAAGTGTCACCTCGCCAGCCGTTCACTTGCGCCCATCCGGTGATGCCCACCTTCAGCGCGTGACGATGATTGTAGAGGTTCATCTCTTGCAGGAATTTGTGAACGAAGTGCGGGCGCTCCGGGCGGGGGCCCACAACGCTCATGTTTCCTTTAAGGACGTTGATGAATTGCGGCAACTCGTCCAGGCTGGTACGCCGCAGAATTGTTCCGAACGCCGTTTTACGCTGGTCCTCCGGGGTGGTCCACAGTGTATCGCTGTCGCATGACGGGCAAACTTTCATGGTGCGGAATTTAAACATCTTGAATGGCTTTCCGTTCAGGCCGATTCGTTCTTGACTGAAGAAGATGGGGCCGTCCGATGTGAGGCGAATGACCAGAGCGATGAGGCCGAAAAGCGGAGCAGTCAGGATCAGCAACAAGCTAGAGAAGCAGACGTCGAAGATACGTTTGACGAGTGCGTAGTCCAGAGACTCGGTGGGCGTCGAGCTGAGGTCCAGCATTTGAATATTGCCCAGTTGAAAGAGCCTGTTTCTGACGATTACACCTTCGCCGAGATCGACGAGAGCGCGGGCCGGCAGACAGAGTTGGCCAAGCGCCGCAATGATTTTCGGGATTTGGAAAAATTGTGCGGGTTGCAGCGCGATGACCGCTTCGTCGATTCCATGGTTTTCGTTTAACAGCATCAACTGCTCGAATTCAAAAACACGATGGCCTGAGACACAGCTTTCCTGGTCTGGCAGGCGGACGAATCCCCCAATCTCGCAGGGCGCACAGGACAGACGTTGGAATCGACCCGCCGCTTCCAGCGCAAACTGGTCCGCGCCGACCACCAGCAGCCTCGAGGGTTTGATCAGCGTAGCGCTGGTCCTGAAGATGGCGCGAAAGATGGCGTGTAGCACGATAGTGAGTGCCAGCAGCACAAGCACGTCGCACACCAGCAGCCCGCGAGGGTACACGTCGTTGCGGCCGAAATAGAGCAGCGCCAGAAACACGAAGAAGATCGCCAGAGAAGCAGACCATGCAGCGCGCGCTCCGGTGCGTTCTCGAAACAACTCGTCAAAACTGGTTACCTGATAGCGCTCGGAGATAAACGCCCAGATCAGCGAGCCGAAAAGCATTTGATTCAGATGCCCGTGAACGGAATACAGCACCGGGCGGCCCAGCACGGCGCAGCCTGCTGCCCACAGCCACCAACCCACAAAGAACGCCAGGATGGGCAGCAGATATGTCGCAGCCTTCAAAGCTAATCCATAAAGTTTCAGTCGCAGGATCATGACGTCGGCCTTTCTCGAAAACCCGGGCAGGGAAAACTCGTGAATGAAAATTCAGAAAAACCTATTGGGCTGAATGGTCGTTAGCGGGCGCGAACCAAAGAGCGCTAGTGTCAAACCGCTTTTTCAAGGGGATCAGGCGACTTCCAGAGTTTCCCGCGCAAAATTCAGCGCGAGAGTTATGAATGTCTATGGTGACCGGACTAGTGAAATACCTGGTGCGCGCTGAAAAGACGCTTCAGGGCTACCGGGAAGTAGTGTTCGTGGACTCCCAGCCAGAACCCCGCGGACTTGGCGACATCATTTCTGATACCCGCGGCGATGGAACGTGAACCGCCGTTTCCGCTTGGCTGCAGCTTGCGCTTCACGAGCTTTTTGATTTCCGCCAGCATGGTCGTGCGAGTCCCGTGATTCCAGATGCCCAACCGGCGAAACGTAAACCCGATATCGAAATAACGCTGAAACAGTTGCAGCGTGGTGTGATTGTGCGAATGGATGACCGTGGCATCCGGCTCGTACACAATTTTCCAGCCGGCATCCAGAATTTTCTTGGCCAGGCCCAGGTCCTCAAACACTATCAGCTCTTCCGGAAAGCGAATCGATTCCCAGACATCGCGCCGCACCGCGGCATTGGCGTCGGAAAAGTGGTAGTACCTGTAACCCAGGCGCGCGCGGCTGGAGGCTTCCTTGACGCACCGCTCGCTGCCGTACATGGTGTCCAACACATCATGCCGCTCCTTCGTGGAGCCGCTGGCGGGCACTTGCCGTCCGTAAACGGCCGCGACGTCTGAATCGCTAAAATTTCGCAATAGTGCGGCGAGCCAGCCCGGCGAAGATGGGATTGCATCCTGCGACAAAAACACCAGGTATTTTCCCTTGGCCAGCGATGCCGCATAATTTCGGGTGCGCGCGTGATGAAATTCTTCCGGGCGGATGGTTTCAATCCTGACCGCGTATTTTTCGGCAATCTCCAGCGTTCGGTCCGACGAACCTGAATCGACCAGCAGCACTTCCATGATTCCCACGCCTTGCTGTGACCGCACCGCTTCGAGGCATTTGTCGAGCCAGGCTTCGCCGTTTTTTGTCGGGATTACTACCGAAGCCTCGGTGGCGCCGGTGGCCGCCCCGTTCTTCAGCATTTTGTCCGCGGCAATGCCGGTCGCGATGGTGTCGTGCTCAACAATTATTTTCATGTACGGATGTTCAGTCTCTCTGGAGGCTTGTCCAGGCGGGTCGGGTCGCCGGGCGGGATCTTTACCCGGTGGAGGGACGCTCTTTCAACACTTTCTCTGTTTCATTCAAACTGGGAGCCCGGAATTTTTTCCACTTTGCAGCCAGGCCGGTATCCCCCAGCAGCATTCGCAAATCTTCATTGGAAATCCTGCGACTCTTCTGGATGACCCGACGCTTGCGCAAAATCGAAGGCAAATGCCAAAGAGCGGCTAGTTTTGCTTTTACAAACGCGATGCCCGCGCCTTGCCGGAAAAAGTAAAGCGCCGAGCCCGCCTGGTACAACATTCGCGCCGGCAAATAGCGCAGCATCAGCGCCACCGGCATGTTTTTGAAGTACACCAGCTCAATGTTTCGTTGCGAAAAATACACCTGCCGCGCCGGATTTCTGCCCAGCGTGCGGCGGTAGCGGTGATAGACGATCGCCTGGGGCGCCAGAACACACGCATATCCGTTGAGCTGCATGCGGAAAGCCAGATCGACATCTTCATAAACGATGAACAATTCCGTGTCGAGAAATCCGACGCTGCGCAGCATCTCGCGGCGGTACGCCGCCGCGCCGCCACACGGCCCAAACACCTTGCGTGACTTCGACCAAGCCAGCCCATCCGCTTCGTCACGCCCGAGGTCGATGGTAGTTCCAGCCCGGGTGACGCTGAAACCGCAATTGTCGATGCGATTGCGCTGGTCAAAATAAAGCATCTTGCTGGCGATTGCGCCCGCTCCGGGATTTCCCTCAGCCGCTTTGTTGATTTCCTCCAACCACTTGGCGTCCGCCTGGGTGTCGTTGTTGAGCAGAACGATCCATTCTCCCGACGCCGCCTGGTAACCGGCGTTATTCCCGCCCGCAAACCCCAGGTTTTGGTTGAGCTCCATCAGTCGCACTTCAGGGAAATTCTCCCGGACGTATTTCACGGACCCATCCGTGGAACCGTTGTCGACCAGAATGGTTTCGAAATCGCGGAGTGTTTGTTTCCGAAGCGAACTGAGGCACGCTTCCAGAAATTCCAAACCATTCCAGTTCACGACAATGACGCTGATCTTGCACATTAAATTCCGCCTGTCGCCGGCTCAATAACCTGGGATGGGGAAATGTTCATGACCAAAGATCGCTCGCGGGCAAAATACAAGGACCGTGCTTCCAACCGCCGTCCCACCAGCAGAAGTCCCATCAAAAACCAGTAGGTAAACGCCACCTTGGAGTTGAAAAAAGTGTCCTGCGTGAATCCGTTGATGAGCAGCGCGATGGTTCCGGCAAGAAGTCCGAGTGCCAGTGCCCGCTGCAACTCATTTCCGCTGTCGCGAACGGTCAGCCGTTGATAACGGGCGGCGCGGAATATAATCAGCAGGAAACAAATAAATCCGATGATTCCTCCCGTTCCCAACAATAAAATGTACAAACCGTCCACTCCTATAGCGTCGCCCAATGAAGCCGGTCCGGTGCCCAGCAGCGGCGAGCGAAACAGAGAAGCTATGGCGTCATACCAGCTTGTTCCGAATCTTATGCCCATGGCCGAGGAAGCCAACGGATCGGCGGCCGCGTCACTCAGGCGTTCCGCGAATCCGCCGAAGAGCAACGCAGGCAACACCGCAATCGGCGCGAGAATCAAGCTGGTTTTCCGGTAACCCATCGACCACGCGCAGATAAACAGCGCAATCCCAAGCGCCACCAGGGGTGCGCGCGAGTAAGACAGATAGAAACAGAGCAAAGACAACGCCAGCACCCCCGCGAGCATGGTCTTGACCCATTTCGAGACGCTCATGAACATCCAGGCCAGAAGGATCGGAATACTGATGAGATAAAACGCCGCCAGGTCATAGGGACCGGCAAACGTGGAGAAAAGGCGCTCTTCCGCGAAGCCCGGAAGAAAGCGGATCACCACCAGTTCATCGGTCTGGTGCATGGCGTCAAACGCCGGAACGATCGAAAATTCCTGCAACACGCCGTAAACGCCGATCAGCAACGTAAACAAAACTACTACCCACAGCGCGGTCTTGTATTGCTTCCAATTCTCGATGCCCAGCAAGCACAAGTAAGACGCCGCAAAATACTCGGGTGTTCGCAACCAAAATAGAAAACCGATATTGGCCGACGGAATAGTGTGGAGAATCAACAGGCCGAATCCCAACGACACCGCGGTGGTGACCAGGTAGATCACCATCCATCTCTGCAGCGGATTGACCACGCCCTGGCTCCGGTTGAAGTAGCGCCTGACCAACAGCGCCACCAGCACGGCTACCAGCAGAATGTCTTCCATGCGTATCGGAACCATGTAGCCCTGAATCTGGATCACCGGCAGCTTCGGAAACAACAGCACGAAAAACATAAACACGGCGAGGCCAATGGACGGGAAAACCACTCCCACGGCAACCACCGCGATCGCAAACAGGGATACGCTCAGCGCATCAAACATTGTGAAAGCCTGCCAGGCAAGTCCTGCCGCTCATTCCTGCGCGTCCACAACTACCGTTTTTGCAATTTTTGTCCGGCCACGCAGCGCTTCTTCCCGCCAATTGACGTGAACCCAGTACAGTGCGCGATAGACAACTGCTGGCAGCGGAACACGAGAGTCCAGCCAGGCCTCGGCAGGACGTACGACCGCACCGAGCGCCAGCGCGATCGATTTCGCAAGCTGGAATCGCAGGCCTGTTCGTTTCACCCGCTGTTGCGTTGCAAACTGTTTGCCGGCCGCCGTTCTGGCAAAAACAATTTTCGCCGCCGCATTCGCTTCCGCCTTGCGGCGCAGATCCGCGAACGTAAAGAATTGATGGTGATACCCTACAGCATCGCGGTTATAAAGCAGACGCAACCCCTCTTGGCTCAGGCGATAACCGAGCTCGATGTCTTCCCAGGCCGCGCCTTTGAATTCCTCGTTAAACTGCCCGCGCGTCCTGAGAAAATTTGTCTTCAGGCTCAGGTTGCACGTGTACATGTACCGGTAACCAATTTCCCGTTTGTTCCGCAGTTCGCGATACGCGAACAGCGCGCCTTCTTCGCCCAACCATTTCATGAACGGAGTCGGCTTGGGCTCCGCCGGCCAGGTCACATATCCCAGAACGCCCGCCACATCCACAGGGTTCTCCCGGTGCCATCTTGCGTGCTGCGCGACCAGGTCGGGGCGTGGCACGATATCGCTATCGGTAAACAGAATAATTTCCCCGCGCGCTTCGCGAATTCCCACATTGCGAGCCGCTGCCGGTCCGCTGTTAGGCTGCCGCATATAGCGCACTTCAAATCCGCATTTCCCGGCGGCTTCCTCAACCATCGGCCTGGTGTTATCCGTGGAGCCGTCGTCCACCACGATCAATTCGCGGATCAATCCCGACGGAGACTGCGCGCCGTAAGCATCCAGGGCTTTTTTCAAGACCGCGGCGCGGTTGTACGTGGGAATAACTACCGTCACCAAGCCGTTCATTCTTCCCGCCTGGTCAACACAAAAATTTTCCGATAAGACGGCTCGCTGTCTTGGCGCTCCAGGACTTTTTCCACCACGTTTGGCATCAGTAGAAGGGCCCCACGGAAAATGAGGTTTAGCGCGGGGTTCATTTCCAGCTTCATCATGCTGCGGTGGAATTCGAGGCTCTCGTTCGGGACGGCTTTCAACGTCCACCCCGATTCCACATTGGAGAATAATTCGCCACTGGGGAACGGATGCAACATGTGTTCCTCGAGCCAGCCGGGAGGAACTTTATTGCTTTTCAGATACTGCTCCCGCAGGTCCCGGTCCGCCGCCGCCGCTGCAGACCCGCTCGGGTAGGCGATCACTACCACCTTGCGCGAGACTCGTAGTGCCTCGGAAACCACTTGGCCGCGCGCCTGGGGCGGCACATGCTCCATCACATCCGAGGCAATCACCGCGTCGAACGATTTGTCCGCGAACGGCAGGAGCGAGCCAGAGCATTTCACCGCACGCATTGGCGATCTGGGTTTCTCCGCAAAGGTCAAGTCGCATCCCAAAAAAGAATGGCGCCAGAATTCGCCAACCCCGATGGCCCCGGACCCGATTTCGAGCACTTTGCAGCCATTCCGCAGATCGATCACCTGTCGCATCTCTCTCAAGATCGGAAAATATCTTGCCGCGCGGTTAAGCAACTGGAAGCATCCTCCTCACGTAGCGTGCGACGGGCAACGCTGTTTCAATTTTCGCCCAGTCGTAGCGATCGAAGAACTGGCTGAACAGCATCCCGAACAGATACAGTCCAGCGAACAGGATCCATTCGAGCAGCAGACCCTTCCAGCTTGATTCGAACGTGGAGCGTAGGAGACGGAATCCGGCAAATAGCATGGCGGACCAGAAAAGCGGCCGCGCATAGCTGTCCCGCAGCAACCTGCCCACCGGATATCCCTTTTGCGAATGGAATTGGTATAGGAAATAAAATGTTGCCACCGTCAGAGCGATGGCAGTGCCCGCGACCGCGCCGGTAAAGCCAAAACGCAAAATCAGCGCGAAACTAAGTACTACGTTGAGCACGATTCCCAGCAGCGCAGAACGCATCCCGGGTTGCAGATTTCCGTTTCCCGCGAAGATCAAGAATCCCGGCCCGGAAATCAAGTTGATGAAATTCACCGCTACCAGGATGCCCAACGGGATGGCCACGGCCGCAAAGTTTGCCCCGATCCACAGCGCCACAAAGCGGCTGGAAACCAAGGCCGCAAAAAAAACAATGGGCAATCCCAGGAACGCCAGGTATTTGTGTGCCCGGAAATACAATTCCACCAGCCGCCGCTCGTCTTTCTTCGCTCCCAGTTCGGACGCCGCGGGCATCACCGGCCCCAACACCAGCCCGATCACCCCTCGAATCTTGAGCGCGATATCGTTGGCGATGTCATACCATCCCGCGGCGGCTACGCCGACGAACGACGCCAGCAGCAATTTCTCAATGTTGTTATGTACGGCAACGGCCGCCTGCGTAAAATACAGCCGCAGGCTGAAGCCGAAGATTTTTCTCGCTTCGCCAACTTCGATGATCGCCGGATTCCATCGAATCGCCGGCAGCAAACTCTTGATTAGCACCAGGTAGCCGAGCAACGTAAGCAGCACTGCGCCGATCTGTCCATAAAGCAAGCCGCGCAGACCCCACCCGCGGAGCAACAGAATCGCTCCTACGACGGCGGCGCAAATCGTGTTGAACGCGCTCATCATGTTGGTCAAGTCCATGCGCTGCAATCCAGTGGTCACCGAAGAAAGAAGCAGTATCAGGATGTTGGCAGCGATCACCACCAGGAAATAGCGGAAAAGCGTGGTCAATTCCGCCGCGCTTCCCGGGCTTCCGCGAAAAAACAAACGCGTAACGAGTGAGCTTGCGGCCCAAAGCGTGCCCACAAGCAGTGTCGAGAGCAAAACGAAGACTGCCAGCCCGGTGTTCAACAAGCGGTTTAGGGAAACGTGATCACGGTTGGCGTTATGCTCGGCGACGAATTTGCTGACTGTGCCCACCAATCCAAGATCGGCAAGCGAAGTCATCCCATTGATGGCCATGAAGACGGCCCAGGTTCCGTATCCGACAGCGCCGATTTTGTGCAATATCAACGGAGTTAAAAGAAACGGGACCGGCGCGATCAGAATCGATCGCAATCCTCCAAACATCACGTTGCGAACGATTTTGTCGCTGAGTAGACCGGGCTCTGCGTTCACACTAGCCGCTACCCGCTCGGTCACTCCAGCGATGGGAGAAACATCTCCGTGCGCGGCGCTCATCGTGCAGCCGCCAGATCGGCTTCATTCAACTCCACTGCCATGGCCCTCTGAATCAGGTTCACAGAAACCACCAGCCGCGCGCCGCTCTTTCGCCTGACCACGATTCCCGTCAGGCCTGCGAGCGGACCCGACAGCAAACAAACTTTTTTCCCGGCGGCAAGATACGGGTGCGGCTCGGCCGCCACGCCTTTGGCCAGGCTCGCCCGCAGCACGTTAATCTCTGCTTCCGGCAGGCATGCCGGCACTCCACAAAAAGAAACCAGCGACGCGACGCCATGCAGATTTAGAATCTGCAGGCGCTCGCCCAGCGCCATGCGCACAAACACGTATCCCGGAAACAGCGGCAGCTCAAGTTTCACGCTGCGGTCTTTCCATCGTCGCAGACTTGAATAGGTTGGCAGAAAATGTTCCACGTCATGAGCCAGCATTTGTTCCGCAACACGCTTCTCGTGATTGGCGCTGGTGTACGCCGCGTACCAGCGTTCCTCATGCTCCGCGGGCAGCACCGGCGCATTCGAATAAGGTACGGATTGAAATCCGGCATTCATCCAATTTCCCTCGCGGAATCTCACGCCCCGGAAAAGTTAACGGCGTCACTCACAGCTTCGCCCCGTCACTTACAGGGTGTTGTGACCTAACCCTTGCGGCCTCTTCCACTTAAAAACAAATATCGATTCGCTACTCTGCGCCGCCGCCCCTGGTTTTCTTGTCGTCACCATCCGCAGGCGGCAAATGCCAGCTCGCCCGCGAATTTCCATTTGTCCCGGGCGTATGACCGTTACGCGAAAATCGCGGCAGACTGGTGCGCATGGCGGTAAACACTTCTGTTGCAAAAACCTTGCCCGGGCTACTCACCTCGACGGCATCCCAGCGGCTCCTTAAAACGATCCAGGCCATCACCGCTGCCAGTCCAAGCAACATGCCGAACACGGTGAATAACAGCCGTGGTGGAAACGCTTTTTTTGTCGGCACCACTGCGGCATCCAGAACCTTCACGCTGGGAATTTCCTTGGCTTCCTGGACCTTGGCCATCTCGTACTGCTCGGTCAGCAGTTCGTAAACCGTTTCCTGAATTTTCGTCTGCAAAAATAAATCTGCGTAGGTCACGCCCAGCACGGGGAGCTTGCGAATCGAGGGGAACAGTGCGCTGGTGTCTTTCGAGTTGTCTTGCATCCCTCCGCCGCCCATTTCATTTAACTTCTGCTGCACTTCATTTACACGAGCTTCCGCGGCGCGGACGCGCACGTTATTGCCGGTATAGACTTGCCGCAATCCGCGTACTTCCGCTTGTGCGGCAATCAGCCGCCCCTGCAGATTAGCCGCAGCCTCCACCATCGCCTTGCCCTGCGCGGGAATATCGAGAGCCGTATTTTTGCTGGCGAAATCACTGAATTTTTTTGCCGCGGTATCCCGCTCGCTTTTCACGCTTTTCAGCCGCTCTTCCAGAAATATGCGTTCCCGCCGCGCGGAGGAAGTGCTCACTTGCGCCACCAGGACGTCCAACTGGTCCACGTAAGCGCGCGCCATCGCTGCGGAACGCTGGGCATCGTGATCGGTCACCGCGATGGTAATGATTCCGCTCTTGCGATCTTCGGTAACGTCGGTGTGTTGCGCCAGATCTTTCCTGGCGTCCTCAATTTTCGAATCCCAATACACACGCTGCAGATCGAATTGACGAATCAGACGATCCTGCACCGTCTGGCTTCCCAGCACGCCCACAAACATCGCGCCAGAACTTTTCATGCCCAGCAAATCGCCGGCCACGCCGCCCAGACCCCCAAGACCGCCGCCTTTACCGGAAAGCGCTGCGATCAACCCCATGCCCGCCGCTGACTGGTTATCCGGCGGCATCAGACGGGTTATGGTTTGATACCGCGCAGGAATCAGCACGACCAGCAGAGCGCTGGCCAGCAACGAAATCACCGTGGCTCGCAGCAAAAATCTTCGGTTGGTCCACAGCAGTTGGAGATACGGCAGCAATTTCACCGGCTCCGGCTCAGGCTCCATGTAAAAAGGCATCCGGCCATGGCCGGAATCAACGACTTCCGTCGTAACCTTTGGCGCCGGCGCTCTGGTGGCTGAACTCAATTCTGATTCTCCTCGGCCGTGGATTTGCGTGCTGAACGATGAAACGGTGAACGCAGCAGTTTCTGCGGTTGAATCTGAATGCCGATGGATGCGGAAACATCGCGCTGCGCGCCCGGTTGAATGACGGGGAACAGCCAACGCTCGTACTGCACGGACGTCGTCAGCCCAAAATTCTGTGTCGGCCAGTAATCTCCACGAACTCCAATGTCCGTCAGAGTGCCTCCTCCGGGAATGAACTGCTGGCTTACTTTTTGATGGCGGAAGTTGAGTTGCAGACGGTCGCGAGCGCCAAACCAATAATTCGCCCAGGCCTGAGCGCCCTGGCCTTCACGGCCGATCCAGCTGCCCAACAAATTTCCATCGTTGGTGTAGCCTTCTTTAAATCTGAAATTGAAGTAATAGAAACCGTGGCTCAACGCGCCGCCCGCGGGAACGTCCGTGTAGACGCCTTCCATGCGCAGATCAAGTTTTGGAAGTTTCGGCAGATGCGAAAAATACAGTCCTCCGCGGATTGCCGAGCGATCCCAATACGCGATCGGTGAAAATTGGTCCTCGGCAAATGCGTCACCATAAAATGTCGCCCAATTGCGCAGGCCCGGCAGGCGATACGACCAATCGAGGCCCGATCGACGGTCCCCGGGATCCTGCAAACTGCCCGGCAATCCGTTGCCGGACCCCAACAGGCTCTTGCCAAAAGTCGCGAATGTGAGCGGAACTCCGGGACCGCCCATGATTGACGTGCGGGAAAACCCAAATTCAAAATTGCGCGTGGGTTTAAAACTGAATCGCTGGCCATGAATAAATGGCTGCGGCTGAAATTCGACGTCGAAGCTGCCGGAGGTTACGAAGTCTGGGCCGGCGGTAAAATGATGCCCGCTTAACTGTCCAAAAAAAGCTTCCACCCGTAGAGGCCCGAGAAATCGCGAAATCAGCGGAATCGCCAGCGGAGTTACACGATTCAGACGAATCATGTTGATGGGCGCGGCATTGTCGGTGAACATCAGCGAGCCGCCTTGGCCAGGCCCCCAACTCAAACTTTGCTGGCCGAAGCTCAGCTCCCAGTTTGCGAGCGTCAGGCCCACGTAGGCGTCCAGCATTTTGAATTGCTGGATCGACGGCGTTGCTGTGTCGGGTGGCAGCCCGGGCAGCTGATCCGTAGAGGCCACGAACTGTCGGGCCGAAAGTGACAGCGCGGGAGTCGCCGGAGCGCTCTGCTCTTCCCCGCGAAAATATCCCGACCACGGTCCGGCCGTAGCGTAGAAAGAAAATCCTGCGCTGGTGTTCCAGCCTTCCCCGTATGGCCGGCCGAAATTATTTATCTGCGTTTGCGCGAAATGGTAGTCGTCCTGCAGTGGTGTGCCGGAAATGTGCCCGATGTTGGAATACACCGACTCCACTCGCGCTTGGGGACCGTTGGAATCAGAATCCAGCTCGGGCGCGAATTCCTTGGCCAGCAGGCGATACACAGCGCCCGCCGGAGAATCGGTCGTGGCGATCCGTTCGCCGGCTTCGTTTACCAGCCGCGCGCATTCGCTGCGCGTCCACGGGCGCATGCCTGCAAATCCACTGTCCACCACTCCCATTCCGGCAAGCCGATCGAACGCCGGGTAAATCCAACTATCAAGGGGAACGTACGGTGAACCGCGGTTGCCGGGCAATGGGTCGCGAAACAAATCCCGCGCCTTGGTACTCCAACTTACCCATTCTTCGCCGCCAAGTTCCGGATCATGGTGCCGCCGGTAAACGGTGTACGCCGAGAACTCTCCGATCAATGCTCCGACCAGAACGTCGGATGGAAAATGTTGGCGTGCACTAACCCGCGAGTAGCTGACCAATCCCGCGGCTCCGTAGGCGAGGAGCTTGGTCATTGGCCCGGGATATTCATGAGCGATTATGCTGGCGATGGACCAGGCCGCGGCGGCGTGTTCTGACGGAAACGAAACGCCCTTCTGGAAAAACGCTCCGGAGCCATCGCCTTCAAACGGCCGATCCCGGCGAAATGAATATTTCACCGCTTCGGCAATCATGAAACTGTTCAGAGCCGCTTCACCGGCGAGCAAGCCGGTTTCTCTGCGGTGCTCGTCATGGTCCTTATAGCTGACCATCCACATCAACCCCGCGCCGCCGGCCAGCGCGGCAACTCCGGCATTCGAAATGTTGTTGCTTCTGGAGATTGTTTTCGGATCGTGAGACTGGTGACGGGCTCTGTCCGCGTCGGTGACCAGAAATCCGGCGGTCAGTCCGCTCAGCGGCACCAGCCACACCGTATCTGAAAAACGAAGTTTCGCCGGACTCGTCCAGATATCTTTCTGGTCTCCCGCGAAATCCTCCGCCCGGTCAATCAGCCAGATATGCTTCCTGGCCGGCACGGTGAACTCCCCGCCAGTCTGGAACAGCGGTTGTGGCTGCACCGTCTTCATTTCGTTTTTCTTCTCCGCTAATTCAGCTTCTTGACCGTGCGAAGCCCCTGTCTCAAGAATCGCCATCGGAACGATGACCAGCGTTACGCACGCCCGCAGACTCCGCCTCATGGATGGATGTATGCGACCGCCAGAGCCACGGAAGTCGCCACCTGTGCCAGTTGGAGAGCAGTTCCGAGGTTTGGTCCGCCAACTCTGGGCGCTCTTTCCGGAACGACAACCATGTCTCCCGGCCGCAACCCTGCGCTAAGCGCATCGCCCGACCACCATCCTGAGTCGTTGTTTCTTGCAGAGATCACCGAGCCATCCGCGCGGATCACAAACACTGCTTTCTTGTCGGCCATCGGCGTCAGTCCGCCGGCTTGACTCAGGTACCATCTCGCCGAGCGGCTGCCTTGATCGCTGACGGCGGTGGGATTGAACACCTGGCCGGTAACCATGACGGTGCCCGGATTTTTGGGAATGAAAAGCGCATCACCATCACGCAAGGCGATATCGGCGCTGGTGTTTTTCCACTCGGCTATGTTTTTTCGAATGTGCACGACCACCCGGCCCGCCGGTGTACGCGACCCCAACTCCGTTAACGTCGCGTCCGCTTGGGAAATGGCTGTCAGCTTTACGTTCCGTTGGTCCTGGTCGTTTTCAGGTAGCGAACTCAGCAACGTCTTCTGGGTCTTTATCCGCAGAATCAGGTCTGTCTGCGCTTTCATCTCGATTTCGCGGACTTCTCTGCGCACCAGCAATGCGCCGTACGGGTAGGCATTGCCGGTATACCCGCCGGCACGCTCGAGCACCGAACTCAAACGCTCGCCCGGCTGGATACCAAAAGTGGATGGATGCATCACTTCACCGCCGACCTTGATCGACGCGCCGATGTCCTTCCATCCCGGTACCTGGCGAATCGCCAGCACATCGCCGCCGCGCAATGGCACATCCTCGGTTGCATTGCCGTTCAGCAGGGAGGCCAGTGAAACTCTCACCTGCTCGGCGGGCTCGCCAGGCATGGCGTAGCGCGTGAGGTCGGCTGAATTCGCGTCCGCGCTTCGTTTCAGTCCGCCTGCCGCACGAATCAAGTCTTCCGCGCGCATATTTCCGGTGTACGGGTAACGCCCGGGTTTGGCCACTTCACCGGTAATTTCCACCGTGCTGGCGTTAACACTCAACGTATTGCGATGGATCAACAGGCGGTCGCGTGGCTGAAGTAAAAGATTGTCTGTCGCGTTTCCACCCAGGGCTTCGTGAAGGTTCACGCTGAAAATCTTCGAGGTGCCGTCGGGATTTACGCGGAAAAGTTGCGCGTTGTCGGTCGAAGCATCGGAAGTCAGGCCGCCGGCCAGAAATATCGCGTCTCGCAGCGATGCCTGGCCGCTCGTTCCATAAGTTCCAGGTTTGCGGACTTCTCCGCTTACCGAAACCACCGGCGGAGGTTCAAAATCGAATCGGCCGAATACCCGGATGGTATCCAGTGGCTCCAGAGCGGGCGCCGCCGCGGGATCTTTCATGGCCGCCGCGAGATCGAAACTAACCACCGTGGGGCGAAAGTCCGGCGGACTGAGGCGGATAATTTCTCCGTAATGCGCTGCCGGCTCAGGCAGCAAATCTTTGTAAGAGGCTACGATGTCTGAAAACTTGATGCCCTCGCGATACGAATACTTTCCCGGGCGCAAGACGTGGCCCTGCAGGTAGATGGTGTCCTGGTTGTACGGCGCGATGGGGAAAATATGTATTTCGTCGCCATCTTTGATCTTGAACGATTGCAGTTGCGCCTCTCCACCGCCGTCAGCGGAAAGATCCAGGCTAAGCATGGTGCGCTTCTCATGCGCGTCCAGGCGCTGCACTTCCACATGTTTTAACGTGGCTGCCGGCAGAATGCCGCCCGCCAGGTCCAGGGTATCCGCGAGATTTTTCTCGCCTTGCAGTTCATAGATTGCCGGCCGCCGCACCATTCCGGTGACGGTCACTTGCGCGCCGAGCGGAGGCACCATCAACGTGTCGCCGTTTTCCAGTTTCTTGGCGTCCGGAGTGACGCCGCGCAGCAGCAAGTCATACGCGTCCACCGTTTCAATCAACTGCCGGCCGTGATAATGCTTCAACGCGCGCAGCGATCCCCGCGGCGTCACCCCTCCGGCCGCAACCAACGCGTTGAGAGGCGTCGACAAGGAACTAATGTCATAGGCTCCCGGATCGCTCACTTCTCCGACGACGTACACTCGAACCGTGCGCAGGCGGGAAACCGAAACCTCCGCCGAAGTATCGCGATACTGCGTGGCTAGCGTTCTCTGCACCAGTTGCTGCACGTCACCCAGAGTCCGTCCGCTCACCTCCACGGGCCCCGCTTCCGGCAACGCCACACGGCCTTCACGGTCTACCGTGCGATTCAACCGGAATGAAGCTCCACCCCACAACTCAATTGATAAGACGTCGCCGGGTCCCACCACGTAGTCCGGCCCGACCGGCAAATCCATCGGCACGGCGCGCGAATCTCGCAGCCCGTCGCGGAATACTTGCGCCCCAAATCGCTGTGGGATTCCGTTTCGAGAAGGCGCCTGCACGTACAAATCGTAAAGCGAAGGAATGTCCGAGTAAGGAGTCGGTTGATGAATCATTTCCGGCACGAGATCTTTGCCGCGTTCCGGTTTCGACATGCGATACATGCGCGAAGGATTCGAATAGTTCGAAACGTCTCCAGGATTGCCGCTGCCCATGCCGGCCGAATCACGCAGCGAATCAAGATTGGGTAATCCGCCTGTTGACCCTCCAGTTCGGTCCGAGTTAAGCCCGCCGGAGTTGTTCAAAGCCATGGCAATCAGCGAATCCTCGCCTCCGCTCTTCGAACTGGCCGGCATCAAAAGGTCGCCGGACGCTGATGGGTTCCCGCCCAGGCTTCCCGAACCCGATCCTGAATCCGATCCGTATCCCTGCGCTCTCAACAGCAGCGAGTTGATATTCTGTGGAAGTTCCTGATTCGGTCCCGACGGTTGCTCATCACGATCCGGAGAAGTTCGTTGTGAACCCGGAGCATTCCGCTCGCGGGCGTTACCGATGCCACTGCAATCTGACTGGTCATTAGTGTCGCCATCGTTCTGCGGACGGCATCGTGCGCTGGCTGGTAAGTCGCGAGCGTTGGTCAGCTCCTGCTGCGCCTGCTGCTGCACCCGTTGCTCCTCCAGCTCTTCACGTTGCGCCTGTTTCCGGGCGCGCTCTTTCAAGTAATAGTCTTCTTGTTTGGCAAGGTCCGACTGCTGATTCAGGCTGGGCTTCAGGTAGCCATACTTTTGCACCAGCCGGGTTGCCACGGAACGGAACTGCACATCAGTAATCAAACGTTCAAAAACCGCATCGTCCGTCAAGTCTTCGTCGGCAATCACCTGGCCGCTTTCGCTGGCGTTTTTGGCGATCCAGCGCTTCAACTCCACAATCAAACCCGTGTCTTGCAATAGCACGGCTTTTAATTGCGCTGCGGACGCCGCCACCCGATCCAGATTATCTTTCATCAAGTCCGACACCACCGGCTGCGAGGCTGCCGGAATATCCGCTGGCGAACTTCGCCGCTCTTCCCGTTTCGGCTGATCCTGCGCCGCCGCGCCCAGTGACCCTGCCACCAGCATTACGGTGATCGCCGCTGTTTGCTTCCACTTCATCCGTCCAGAAATCTCTCTCATGACACTCCCGCCGTGGGCGTCTCGGTTCCCCGTATCACTCGCAAAATCGCCTCCTCCGAAGCTTCACTCACACTCCGGTGGATGTTGAACGAGGCCCAATACTTCACCGTTCTGTTGCTGTGCGCCCCTACAGCGATAATTCCAATCTTTGGATGCAACCGCAGTATCGCGTCGCAGACCGGCGGGCGCTTTTCCGGGTCTTCCAACGCAATAAACAGGAAATCAGGCCGCGTCTCGTCGACGCGGCTGAGAATGTCGCCGTCTTCCGGCACCTCACCGACAATTGCAATGTCGGGCTGATCTGCGCACGCCTCGATGATGATCTCCCGCATCAACTTGGGACGATTGGCCACTAACACACGAATCTGCCGGTTCATTACACCCTTTCCAAACCGCCTGGATGAGCTTGAGTCTGTGCCGGGTGGGCTAGCTGCGGTAGGCTCAAAAAAGCAACAAATGTGGCCCCCTGACTAGAACCACCTGGGGACTCAAGAAGAACTAAGGTAGGACCAAGGATGGACTAAGGAGGAAAGCCTGTGCGTTCGCTCAAGGCTTGGGGCGGGCATTGATCGCGGACAGTTTCAGTTTGAAACGGTAACACGCAGGACCATAGATGAGGCTGCCAAGGCGTCGTGGCTGCGCGTGGAAGCACGGAGAAAGAAAACGGCGAAGGAAGGGCTTGGCATGTCCGACGTGCCTCCGGACCCGCTAGGCCTGCGGGAGGAACCCTCTAGCTCTTACGACATCCACGGCTTCCTGCCGGCTTCCGGCATCGACATGCCGCATGATGCGGTGGACGTGATTCTTCACTGTGAATTCCGAAAGGTTCAATTTGGAGGCAATTTCCTTGTTCGTCAGACCCTTGGCCACTAGCCCGATCAGCTCGCGCTGCCGGTAGGTCAGGCCGATCTTGCCGGCAGGCATTTCGTCCATTCCTGACTTTGCACGGAAGTCTTGGGCGGTGAGGCGGAAAAGCGACAAGCACAGTTTCGGCGGGCAAACGGCCTTGCCTTCAGCTACCCCGCGAACCCCGGCAATGATTTCAGAGGAAGACGCATCTTTCAGCAGATATCCGGAAACTCCCAGTCGCACCGCTTTTAGAAATGTGACCTCGTCATCGTCCATCCCGAATAACACCACCCGCATAAATGATTCGGACTCGCGGATCTCCTTGAAGAGATCCGTTGCGTAGATCGCCGTCAGGGAATCCAGCAGCAGCACATCGCAGCCGGACGCCGTTGCGGTGCCGGTCATCGACCCCGCCTCCGCAGCTTGGGCGGAAATCGAAATACCCGGCCGCTTCTGGAACAAGCGCATCAACGTTTCGCGCAATAACCGGTTTTGTACAACGACATAAACGCTAATAGTTTCCTGGTGACTCAGGCTAATAAATATCTCCTCCGAGAGTGAAGCTGTTTACGGCGTATCGGGGGGTGGGGGCCGCCTCTTGCTCTCTTTCGCGGTTATCAAAAAAGGAACTTCTAAAGACCATCAACTCGTGTTTTGAAGTATCTGTCAAGCTAAGATTGAAAGGATTCAAAACTTGGCATTATGAACCCGTCAATGCACCGTTTTGAATCGTCCGGAGACCAATGAATCCCCGTCGGACATGAGCGATATCATAACGAGCGGTTCAAAATTCCAGCAATACGGTAAACCTCCTAGAACTCGCTATCACTTGTGTTATAGCACTGTAATACGACTGTAGCGCCAGCCGCTCAGCCGCGATTTGGGAAATTGGCGAGACACACATTACGAGATTCTTATGATTCGAACGAGCATTGGAGAGTTGCCCTCAGATCGGTGCCGAGCGGCCTTGTTTGTCAAAATGGATTAGAAACTTCACATCCCATTAACTATGTCCGTCGCTCCTCCAAGATCTGAGTGCATGAGTACCGAGGGATCCCGGCTTCCGTTTTTTTGCTCATCCCCTACAATATTTTGTAAACGTGAATCGAAGCGAACCCGAAGTAATGCATAAGTCGAAGGAAAAGGTATCGCGGAGAGGGGAATCAACATAGGCGCTTAAAAAATTGGCTGGGAGGCCTGGACTCGAACCAGGATAGCCAGATTCAGAGTCTGGAGTCCTACCAATTGGACGACCTCCCAGCCGGGAGGAACAAAAAGGAATCGCGGCACGTCCGGCTCTCCCGGCAGCCACGATTCACCCTTTCTAATCTAATCGGGAATGTGGAAGGCGTCAACCAACCTGCACTCGGTGCAAATTTGTCGTCGCCGTTGCGATTTGGCGTTCGAATCTAACGATCAGTTTGCGCCGCTGCGCTTCCCGGTGTGGCAGCGGACGATCCCGCCGGCTTCATTCTTCCGCGCTCCACAACATATTCCACGTTGCCCCACACGATGTGATTTGACGCGAAGCTGGCGATCCATACCACAAAATGAAGCGCGTCCCACACCGGCACCAGCCATATGCGCCGGCGCAGCACTTCATCGCGCACGATGGTTACTCCTACAACCCACGCCATCGTCATGCGCAGCACCAGATACGCGAGCAGATACGCGGCCGCGATCCAGTGCGTAGGCGCGATGAACGCCGCGGCGATGGCCCACGGCAATCCCTGCGTGAACAACAGCGCGGCGTACGAAGCCGGACGGCACAGACGCACTGTGCGTGCCCACCGCAATTGATGCTCCCAGAACCCACGCAGTGTCTGCGCGGGATACATGGTCCACACCATTTCGTGCGAAAGCACCACTCGCCCGCCGGCTTCCGCCACTCTCCGCCCGATTTCATAATCATCGGCCAGGAACGCGGCAATCTCTTCGAATCCCCCAATTTTTTGAAGCCACGTTTTGGTGGTGGCAATCGAGGCCCCCAGCGCAAATTTCACGCCTTCGGTCATTACTGCCATCAGCACGCCGGGGAAAAATCCGCTCGCAGCGCCGATGGCCTCGAATTCAGCGCCCAGATTTTTCTGCGCTATGCCGCGATAGAACGAAGTCACCGCTCCAATCGTGGGATCCCGCAGCGGCGCGACAACACTTTGCAGATATTGCGGCGTGACGCGCACGTCGCCGTCGCTCAACGCCAGTACTTCGTATTTAGCCTCCCGAGTCAAACGCGCCAGGCTGTTTACTTTGCGATTGGCGCCGACATATTCCGCACCGGTCAGCAGTTTTATGGCGCGCTGGGGAAAATCGCCGATCAGCCGCTGTACTACCGCGGCGGCGGGATCGCTCTGGTCGTTTACGGCAAAAAGTATTTCGTACTCGGCCGAGTAGTGCTGGTGGCAAAAACTCGCGTAGTTCTCGTACGATGCAAAATCCACGCCGTGTACCGGTTTCAACACGCTTATGGGAGGTTCGAATCCCGCCGCGTTGGCCACGCCGCTTTCGCGATGAAAACGCCAAGCCGCTACACACGCCAGCACACAGTAGATCAGCGGGAAAGTGGCGATCGTCAGTATCGCAACTACCGCTACGCCGTGCAGGACAATCATACTCGCGTGCTCTTCACAAATTTATCCCGCGGCCACGATGGCCACGCCCACGCCGACCAGCAACACGCCCGCCCAGCGCATGCCGTTCACGTCTTCCTTCAAGATATATTTCGCGCCCAGCGTTCCCACCACATAACTCAGCGCCGAAGCAGGAATCACCAGGCTGATGGGCTCCCACGACAGCAGCACCAGCAGCAAATAGAACGACAAGGCCATCAGCGGCGCGCCCACCCAGAACCACCCGTTGCAGAAGGCCCGGCCCAGGAAACTAAGCATCTGTTTGATCCTCAAATGATCCGGCGGGCCGGCTTTTTTCATTCCGTAGGTTACAGCCAACTCTCCCGCCGATCCGGCCAACACAAATACCGCCAGAACGATGGCGCTGCGAATCATCGCGCCACTTCCATAACCGTGCTGGTCCGCGGCTTCGTCTGCCCCACCAGAAAAACTCCCGCGCAAATCAACGCCACGCCTACCCAACGCCGCGGCGAAACCGTCTCGCCCAGGGCGGCCATGCCGACAAACGTCACCGCTGCGTAGCCGACTGCTGACGCGGGCATCACGTAGCTGTAGTCCGCCCAGCTGAGCACCGTCATGTTCGAAATCATGAACCCGATGAGAAACAGGATGGCAAACCAGATTGTTCCGCTGCTCATGGCCGCGCGAAAGGCCTGGAAGAGTGCAGCGTAGGTCAGAGTAACCGCGCCGATCTGCGTCATGCCGTGCTTCAACAGCGAATCGCCCGTCGTCCCGCACACCACCATGGCGAAGACCATGATCAGCGTCTTCACACGGAGCTTTCGCTCGTTGGACATTTATATCGGTTAGTCGTTGCCGGAAATCGAGTGCGCCTGCGGCACGGACATCAGCGGCTTCTCGCCGTCGCCGCCCTCGCGCGCCCACTTCAAGCGTTCCGCCCGGAGGTTCAGGAATTCCGTGGCCTCATGATACAAACGCTTGCGCTCGTGGCTGTCCCACAGCGCTTCTTTCACGATGCGCCAGACCACCTTCGGACGGAAATAATAGTCGTCGTAAAATTGATTTACTCCCGCCATCATTTCCGACTTCGAAAGATGCGGGTACTCGATGTGCGGCAACTGGTGCCCGCTCATGTCCGCCAGCGCTTCGACTTTCAGGAAGCCTGCCTTGGCCATCGAGTCGTGCAGTTCGGTGCCCGGCATGGCGTGCGCCAGCGAAACCTGAATCGTTTCCGGATCGAGCTCTTTCGCAAATTCGATGGTCTTCTGGATGGTTTCCCGCGTCTCGCCCGGCAAGCCAATAATAAAGTCGCCGTGAACGCGAATCCCCACCTTGCGGCAGTTCTTCATGAAGGCGCGGGCCATTTCGACAGTCGCGCCCTTCTTGATGTTTTTCAAAATCTGCGGGTCGCCGGATTCGAATCCCACGATGAACAGGCGCGCGCCTGCATCCGCCATGGCTTTCAGCGTGTCGTAATCGCTGTGAACCCGCGCCGTGGACGACCACTGGAATTTTAGCGGCTTGAACTTGGTGCAAATATCCAGCACCCGGTCCTTGCGAATATTGAACGTATCGTCGTCGAAGAAAATCTCTTTCATCTGCGGAAAATTTTCGATGCACTGTTTCACTTCGCGCGCCACGTTTTCCGTCGAGCGCGTGCGCCAGGCGTGTCCCGAAATCGTCTGCGGCCACATGCAGAAGGTGCACAGCGCCGGGCAGCCCCGCGTGGTGTAGAACGAAACATATGGATTCAGCAGGAACGGTACGTTGTAGCGCTCGATTTCCAGGTCGCGCTTGTAAATGTCGGTCGCGAACGGCAGCGCATCCAATTCCGCGGTGTGCAGTTGCGCGCGCGGCGCGTTGTGCACCACTTTTCCGTCTTTCTTGTAGCTGATGCCCATGATTTCACTGAGCGGTTTGCCCTGCGCGTATTCCACTACGGAGTGATCGAATTCTCCGCGCGTCACAAACTCGATGTCTTCGCTGGCCATCAGCGTCTCGTCCGGCCTGATGTGCCCGTGCGGACCGACGAACGCGATCTTCATGCCGGGGTTGGATTCTTTTATTTTGCGGATGAGCTTGACGTCGCTGTCGAATCCCACCGTGGAGGTAAACAAAATCAGAAATTCGTAGTCCTTGCAGATATGTACCGTCTGTTGCCAGTTGACCTTGTGCGGCGAGGCGTCCAGTAAACGGCTGCCCGGAATCATGCCTGCGGGATAGGTCAACCACACGGGATACCAGTAAGACTCGATCTCTCTGGTTGCGGGCCAGCGAGAGCTTGCTCCTCCGTCGAAATTCTCAAAACTCGGCGGATTCAACAGTAATGTCTTCATTACATCCGGCATTCTTCACCCTCAG
Organism: Candidatus Acidiferrales bacterium; assembly: GCA_038238965.1. GTDB lineage: Bacteria > Acidobacteriota > Terriglobia > Acidiferrales > UBA7541 > Acidiferrum. The sequence goes on from JBBSFG010000018.1 coordinate 22,529, forward strand.
CTTCGTTTGATGATCTTGGCGAACAATACGTTAGCGCCCGGCGCCCGCAGCCACGCTGCCAAGGCGCAAACCTGATTGTGGCAGTAATCAGTTTAACCGAATTGCCGGAATCGCCTCAA
>JBBSFG010000019.1:0-22639 GCA_038238965.1 Candidatus Acidiferrales bacterium
CCATCGTCGAAACGCGCGTGTGCCAGTACGAAAACACTTCTAACGGAGATTTTTTGATCGACCGGCACCCGCAACTGAACAATGTGTGGTTTGCCGGCGGCGGGTCCGGCCACGGATTCAAACACGGCCCTATGGTTGGAGAGTACGTTACGCGGCTGCTTCTGGAAGGCGGCCCTGCGAAGCCACGCTTTGCGCTGGCCAACAAGGCGACGGAGCAACGCCGTGCGGTATACTGACGCCCCGGCGAGCTAAACAAGCTATATACGGTGAAACTTTAGCGCGCAGCATGCGTCTGTACTGGTGATAGGCCGGTGTGCGGCGAGTTTGTGGACGAGCCACGTCTGCGCGGATTCAAATTTGCGGAGGAAAAATGCGTTTGAAGATGGAGCGGGCAGTCGGTGCGCTCGCCATAATCGCGGCAATGATTCTGGCGCAAGGAGTAGCGGCAAACGCCGGGCCAGCGACTGCGCCGGAATATAAAGTTCCCGTGGAGTATTACAAGCTGGCGAACGGCCTGCGGGTGGTGCTGTCGCCGGACCACACTTCGCCGACCATCTGCGTGGGGGTCTACTACCACATCGGGTTTCGCATCGAGCCGCGCGACCGCACCGGTTTTGCGCACCTGTTCGAACACATGATGTTCCAGGGCTCGCAGAATCTGGGAAAGATGGAATTCGTCAAGCTGGTGCAGCAAAACGGTGGGATCCTGAACGGCTCGACGCGCTTCGACTTCACCAATTATTTCGAGACGCTGCCGTCGAACAAACTGGAAACCGCGTTGTGGGCGGAGGCCGACCGCATGGGCGGCCTGGCGGTAAACGAAGCCAATCTGAAAAATCAGCAGGGTGTGGTTGGAAATGAAGTGAAAGTGAACGTACTGAACAGTCCGTATGGCGGCTTCCCGTGGCTGGACATGCCGCAATACGCGAACACCAATTGGTACAACGCGCACAATTTTTATGGCGACCTGGCGGACATCGAAGCCGCGACGCTGAACGATGTGCAATCCTTTTTCCGCACCTATTACGCGCCGAACAATGCCGCGCTGGCGATTGTCGGGGATTTCGAGCCCGCCGAGGCCAAGAAGTTCGTGGAGAAATATTTCGGACCGCTCAAATCTTCCAAATTGCCACCCGAACCCGATTTGACGGAACCTCGCCAGGAAAAAGAGAAACAGGTTACCAAGAAAGATCCGCTGGCGACCAAGCCGGCTCTCGCGCTCGGCTATCACATGCCGGACCGCAACACGCCGGAGTATTACGCCATGGGCTTGATCGACGAGATGCTTATCGAAGGCGATGACAGCGTGCTGCACCAGGAATTGGTGCAAAAACACGGATACACGGGCGCGGTGAATGGGGGAATCAACCTGCTGGGTACGCCGTGGAATTACAACGGGCCGATGCTCTTCATCGTCAATCTGATTCACGATCCGGCCAACACGCCCGAGACTATCGTGAAAACCATTGATGATTCCATCGAACCGCTGCGCGCCAAACCGGTGGACCAGAAAATGCTGGATCGTGCGCTGGTGAAACTGCGCTCCGATCTTTACGACACCATCGGAGGCCAGGGCGGGTTTGGGCTGGTCGACCTGCTGGCCAGCTTTGCGTTGTTCGACGATAACCCCGCGCGGGTGAATAATCTGGTGAGCGAATATGAAAAGGTGACACCCGCGCTGATTCAAAAGACGGCGCAGGAATATTTGCAGCCGGGAAACCGCACCATCCTTCTGATTGAACCTGGACAGGGCGCCGCACCGGCTGGAGCTCCCAAGACCGAGGAGAAGAAACCGTGATGGAGCTAATCGTGAACCTGAAAAATGCGAGGAACGTGGCGTTGTTAAGCGCCATCGCAGCCGCCGCAGCTTTTCCGGCTGTAGCACAAACTCCGCCGGAACCGGCACAGAAGCAAACACCACCGCCGGGCGGTCCGCCAAAAGCATTTAACGTGCCGGCGCACGAAACGTACACGTTGCCCAACGGCATGCGTGTGACGCTGGTTCCTTACGGAAATATCCCCAAGGTCACTGTGGGCCTCGCGGTGCGCGCCGGGAATTTGAACGAGCCACAAGACGTATTGGGTGTGGCGGACATTACCGGTGAATTACTGAAGGAGGGCACCAAATCGCTGAACGCCCAGGCGCTGGCGGAAGCCGCCGCCCGCATGGGGAGCAGCTTGAATGTGAACGTTGGCCCGGACGAGACCTCCATCGACGTGGATGTGCTTTCAGAATACAGCGGCGAGGCAGTGAAACTGGTCGCGGACGTGGCGATGCATCCGCTTCTGCCGGAATCGGAGATCGCGCGCCTTAAGGCAAATTTGCTGCGACAGGTGATAGTAGCGAAATCGCGGCCGGGGCAGATTGCGCTGGCGCGCTTCCGCAAGCTGCTTTATGGCGATCATCCGTACGGAGAAATATTGCCGACGGAAGATAGCTTGAAAAAAATGACCATCGAGGATGCCAGGAAATTTTACGCCGGCAATTATGGAGCGGCGCGCGCGCACCTGTACGTCGCGGGACGATTCGACGTGGCAGCGGTCAAGAAAGCCATCCAGGCCGGTTTTTCAGATTGGCCCAAGGGCACCGAGCCGGTTATGGACATTCCCAAACCCAAAGCACAACGGCTGCTGGAGTTGACGGACCGGCCCAACGCTCCGCAATCGACAATTTATATGGGGCTCCCAGTGGCGGGGCCTACCAATCCCGACAACGTACCGTTGATCGTGACCAATGCGCTGCTGGGCGGTTCGTTCGGATCGCGAATCACTTCGAACATCCGCGAGCAGAAGGGCTACACGTACTCGCCGACCAGCCAGGTGTCGAGGAGATATCACGATGCGTACTGGGCGGAAATTGCCGACGTCACGACCGTTTCGACCGGGCCGGCGTTGAAAGAAATTTTCGGAGAGATTGAACGGCTGCAGAAAGAAGCGCCTGGTGCGGTGGAATTGAAAGGTGTTCAAAGCTATCTGTCGGGCCTGTTCGTTATTCAAAACTCGACGCGGCAGGCTTTGATCGGGCAACTGCGTTACGTGGATTTGCAGGGCCTGGGAGACGAGTACCTTAAAAACTTCGTGCAGAACGTGAATGCGGTTACTCCCGACGACGTGAAAAACATGACGGTGAAATATATCAAGCCGGATCTGATGACCATCGTGGTGGTGGGAGATAAAGCTAAAATTACCGAGCAGCTTGCGCCGTTCGCGGCACCCGGGAATGTAAACAAATAAAGAACAGCGGCTGATCTTCCTGTGGGTCAGCTCGAGCGGCGGCGAGGTCCCTTCTTCGGACGAATTAAACTCCGCAATGCCGCATTGACTGACTGTTCGTCTGGAAAATACTCGGCTACGTCCGGCGAAAGCAGTACAAGATTCGTCCCGGCCCGGAAACGGGCCAAATACTTGCCACGCACACCGTTTCCCAATTCCGATAAGTTGTACTCTCAGCGCAAATCATCCGGCAGATGTTTCGTGTTCTTTTTCTTCATGTTTTTCGGCGGACTGTGGTCGCCCCATTATCCGGCGTTGGTGGCGATGGAATGCTTCTGGGGTCCTGATTTCTTTTGCGCGTATAGATCGCGGTCGGCGTCGGACAGGAGTTTTTCGATTCTGCCGTTGTCGCCGGCATAGGTAGAAACGCCGATGCTGGCGGAAATCACGGGTTCCTCGGGGTCGCGGCGCATCACTTCCTGAATGCGCTGCGCCACCTGGTGAGCGTGCCTGTCCTGCGCTTCGGGAAGAACCAGGACAAATTCATCTCCGCCGTAACGCGCGGCGGTGTCCACGGCCCGGCTATTCACCCTGAGAATATCCGCGAGGCGGCAAATTGCGCGGCTGCCGATCAAATGGCCGTGGGTGTCGTTGATTTTTTTCAGGCCGTCAACATCCAGTAGAAGAATCGAAAATGGCCGGCCGGTGCGATTGCTGCGCTCCGTCTCGCGCTCCAACACGTCAAGCAAACGGCGATAGTTGGCCAAGCCGGTTAGAGGATCGCTAACCGCCAGATGGCGGACCTGTTCGAAAAGCCGCGCGCTGTCCAGCAAGGCTCCGCCAAGGGCGACCACGTAGCTCATTACCGTCAGGGCTTGCGCCAGCGCGAAAGGAGCGTCCAGCAATTGCTCCGATTGAGACGCTGCAAATTGGGCCGCGAGGTTTAACCAGGCGGCCGCATAGATGCCGCGATCAAAGGCAGAGGCCTCGTCTTCCAAGCGACGGCGATACCAGATGAGACTGATCAAAAAGATGGCGCCGGGCAATAACTGCTGCGGGCTGGGGAACATGGCTCCCGGATGCGGAGAAACCTCCGGGGGCAAGCGCCGCAATGCCACGGTGATCAGATAGGTGGCAACAATCACGGTCACCAGAGCGCCGGCGATTTCCCGGCGGGGATTATGCGAATGGGGGAGGAAACGCTCCACGAGCAGCGCGACCGTCAAAAGCAGCGCGAACACCATGCGGCTGACCCACCAGGCGACGGGCGCCCACAGGAATTGGACCGGCACGTCGTGTAGAAGCTGGAAAAATAAAACGCTGGTGGCGGTAAGTACCGCGCCGGAAACCATGAAGCCGACGCCCAGGATCAACGATATGCGGTCCTGCGTACCCTGAAATCGAACCAGGCTTACAGCCGCAAAAACGAAGGCCAAGAGGCCGGTAATGATCTGCAGGTAACCCTGCAGCACGGGATCGGGCTGCAGGAATGTCCCGCGGAGCCAGTAGGCCACGAGGAGAACGCCGAAAAACGCGGCAGCGTGGCAGAGCAGGATGGCCGCGGGTTTGCGGTTCTTGATGAATAGTACCAGGGACATGGAATTTGGCGCGGCTCGATCTACTGAACCGCTCATTAATTAGACTATGTGGGAGCGCCAGAGAGTTTCCTGTCTGCGGAATTGCGTAAGCCAAACGATACCGTACTAAGGAACGTGCCGTAGTACAGTGCACCTGTTCTAGAGTACGGCCAGCAAAAAATTGCTCATTTTTGGGGCGCCCCGGCGCCGCGGTCCCGCGTGAATTTTGCGCTTGCGCGGCTGGCGCAGTTCTTGCAGAGTTACTGGCATTGAAACGATTCAATACGGGCTGCCGTCAACCGGCCTGTATTCCACGCATCGTTATGGTTTTAGTGTCGGTCACACGCGTTACGGGACACGCGGCGTCGTAAATCTGGAGGTTCACCTTGGGCAGTGAAGCAGTGTCCACCGGCGCCCCGCAATTACGGCGCGCACTCACGCTGTGGAACCTGATCATCATCGGCATGGTCATCGTGCAACCCATCGCGCCGATGGGCATCTACGGGGTGATCAGCAATAAAGCCGGCGGCCACGTGGTGACCACCATTTTGATCGCCATGGTGGCCATGTTATTCACGGCCATCAGTTATGGAAAAATGGCGCGCGTCTATCCCAGTGCCGGCTCCGCATACACCTATGTAGCAAGAGAAATCCATCGCGGCTTTGGCTACCTCACCGGGTGGGCCATGGTGATGGACTACATTTTGAACCCGCTGATTTGCACGGTTATCTGCAGCAAGTTGACGCAAAACATCCTACCCGGCGTGCCCTATGCGGTTCTGGCGGTGTTTTATGCCGGCGGTTTCACTCTTCTCAATCTGCGGGGAGTACAAACTTCGGCGCGCATTAATGAAGTGCTGGCGGCGGGGATGACCATCGTGGTCATCGTTTTCTTCGCTTTTGTGGTGCGGTTCTTGTGGGGCCTGCACCATCTGGGAACTGCTTATTTTTTCCAGCCGTTCTACAATCCGGCCACCTTCAGCTTTCCGAGGATTTTCCAGGGCACTTCCATTGCCGTGCTGAGCTACATCGGATTCGACGCCATCTCGGCGTTTTCAGAAGAAGTGGAAAATCCGCGGCGCAATATCATGTACGCCACGGTGCTGGTTTGCGTGATTGCCGGCGTGCTCTCGTCCCTGGAAGTTTATGCCGCGCAACTGGTGTGGGGCCCGAATCCGTTTCCTCCAGACAAAGTGGAATCCGCATTTCCTCTGGTGGCGCAGCAGATTGGTGGATTTTTCCTTTTTCAATTGCTGAATTTCACCATTTTGATTGCCAATATCGGCTCGGGTATGGGCGCTCAGTTGGCGGCGGCGCGCTTGTTGTATGGCATGGGGCGCAACGACGCGCTGCCTAAGGGATTTTTTGGAAAAATTTCGCCGAGCAGCCACGTTCCGCAGAACAACGTAATTCTCATCGGGTTTATCGCGCTGATTGGCGCATTTATCATCAGCTACGAACGCGGCGCGGAGTTGTTGAACTTCGGGGCCTTCATCGCCTTCATGGGCGTGAACGCCGCCTCCTTCGTGCACTACTACCTTCGCGCCAAGGACAAGAAAATGGTTAACCTGCTGGTCCCCGGGCTGGGCTTTCTGATTTGTGGATTTATCTGGTGGAATCTGAGCCCGCCGGCAAAAATCGCCGGGTCCATCTGGCTGGCGCTGGGAATCGCCTACGGAGCCTGGAAGACCTCGGGCTTTCGAAACGAAATGTCTTTCGACGTACCGGCTGAGTAGCGGTATCTTTTCTGCCTGGCTGGAAATTTGAAACTTCCCGCGGCGGTGCGGAGGACTCTTGAAGCGGCACGGCGGCAAAAATCTTACCGTAACCATGCGAGACGTGGCGGAAACCAGCGGCTTTTCGCCCGCTACTGTTTCCATCGTGCTGAACAACGCGCCACTGGCTCGCTACATTGCGCCGGGAACGAAAAAACGCATCGAAGAAACGGCCAAAAAACTGGGCTACCGCCCGAACGCCATGGCTCGTTTTTTGCGCAGCAAGCGCAGCAACAGCGTGGGGGTAATGTTCTTCGATATTGCCGACCCATTTTGCACACCGATCCTTCGGGGCATCGAGAACGCGCTGTTCCAGGGCTCGTATGTTTCGATTTTTGCCGACGCCCATAATCAACGCAACCGCTTCGAGCGCTATTTGGAGATGATGCTGGACCGCCACGTGGAGGCGTTGATCGTGGTGGCCAATTGGCTGTTCGTGGACATCCACTTGCTCGCGGATATCGGCAAGCGCAATATTCCCGCGGCGACCATCGGATGCGAATTACCCGGTGACACGGTAAGTTCCGTGATGGTGGATAACGAAGCGGGCGGGCGTCTGGCGCTGGAACACCTGGTTCAACTGGGGCACCGCAAGATTGCGTGTATTCGCGGACCGAAAATGCTGATCGACAGCGCGCCGCGTTGGCGCGGGATTCAGAAAGCCGCGCAGGCTGCGAATCTGGAGATCGATCCGGCGCTGGTGGTACAACTGCCGGATTCGCTTGATCCCAACTTTGGATTTGAGGGCGGCCAGCGTTTCACAGACGAGCTGTTGCAGAAAAAGAAGCGCTTCACCGCGCTGCTGGCGTTCGACGACCTGACCGCGCTGGGAGCGATTCGCGCGCTGACCAAGGCGGGAGTGAAGGTGCCGGAACAATGTTCCGTGATCGGGTTTGACGACGTACCGTTGTCATCGCTCGCGGCGCCATCGCTAACCACCGTTCGTCAACCGTTGGAAGCGATGGGCAATCTGGCCGTGAACGTCGTCATGGAAGAGATAAACGCCAATCTGGAGAAGCGCGATTGGAATATTGTGCGCCACAAGATGAATCCAGAACTGGTGATCCGCGATTCCACCCGGGCCGCTTCGCTCGGGGGCGCGGACGATTGACCGGGTCTACTTTGGAGCGTGGGTTTTATCAAGTGGAATCATCAACCCTGAAGTTCTCACCGTCAGTGGCCGCAGGCTAGCGAACGCTCGCCCGCGTTTATTGCGCCTTCGGCAGATATACCAGCGATGCGTTCATGAACTCCACTCCGGGAAGCTCGCTGGTGACGCGCACTCGCTCAAAGCGCCCTTTCTTGCCTCCGCTGCCTTCAAACGTCAGCAAATATTGATTGTTCAGGTGCGTGGTAATCTCGTCGAAGTAGCTCTTGAACGTTACCGGCGCTCCGCTCCCAAGGTAATATGACTCTGCTCCGGTTTCCTCGGAGAGCTGGCTTAGTTCGGCTTGCGCGCGCGAAACCCGAAAAAAGCCGCGTCCGGTGTGGCCGGCGTCTGGAGCATAGAGGCTCCACACATTTACGTTGTTTTTCTGTGCGCCTTCGATCGTGGAATCCAGGTCCGGGCTGGTCGGTCCAAAATTCCCGCGGAAATAATCGATGCCCGACGAAATGATCATGATGGAGCGGCGCTCGCCTTCGCCCGGAAGCCGCTTGATCAAATCCTGCAGCGCCAAGTAAGGACTGGAGAACGCGCCAAACCCGCCGTAGGGTATACGCAGCGCCTTGCCGGCCAGTTCGTGGTCCTTGGTGAAGTCCTGCGAGATCATGGCCGTACCGTTCCGTCCATAGAACACGCCGATGTACGTTGATGGAGACTGAGCCATGAAAAACGCCCTGAGGTCGCTCCACTGAGAAGCGATACTCTGGTCCAGCGAATCGTCGATAAGCACCGCGAGGAAAAGTGTTTCTCCCCGCCGCCAGTCGGCGACCTGTAGCCGTTCCTTGCCCTGATACAACTCGACGTCTTCCTTCTTAACCGCCGGCGGAACGGAATTTTTCTTACCCACAGCCGTCACCGTGGTGGTTACCGGCTCCGCGGCACTTGTCGCCGTCGCCGCCAGGCCGACTATCGCCAGCGCAGCCGCCAGCAAAAATGGAATCACTTGCCACTGCTTCGTTTTACTCATCGCGCTTGATTCTCCTCTGTCCATCTCTGTGTTAGATGCACGGGGCAGTCGAAACGAACCACGTCACTATATGACGTAACGCACGCAATCGCGGATACCTTGAAAAACAGCTGCCCCTGCCAGGGTTTAAGGTTGGCACGGGTGCCTAAGTGTGCTGAAATGCCCACGCGTTTCGGCCACTCTGTGAGGGCGATGGCTTGAGAAGTTACATTGGCGCGATCGACCAGGGCACCACCAGCACCCGTTTCATGGTGTTCGACAAGTCAGCGCGGGTGGTCGCGCTGGCGCAAAAGGAACACGAGCAGATTTTTCCGCGGCCCGGCTGGGTCGAGCACGACGCGCTGGAAATTCTGCGCCGTACGCGCGAAGTAATCGCTGAAGCGCTGGCGCAGAGGAAGTTGCGCGCGGAAGATCTGGCTGCCATCGGCATCACCAATCAGCGTGAAACAGTTGTCGTCTGGGACAGCAAGAGCGGCGTGCCGATAACCAACGCCATCGTCTGGCAGGATACGCGGGTGTCTGATGACGTGGCGCGATTCTCGGCTAGTGGCGGGCAGGATCGCTTCCGCGCGCAAACCGGCCTGCCGCTGAGCACCTATTTCAGCGCGCTGAAAATCCGCTGGATGCTGGCCAATGTCGCCGATGCGCGCGCCAGAGCCGAGGCGGGCGACCTGTTGTTTGGAAATATAGATACTTTCCTGGTGTGGAATCTTACCGGTGGGCCGGACGGAGGAGTGCACGTTACCGATGTAACGAATGCCAGCCGCACACAACTGTTCAATTTGCAAACGCTCGATTGGGATCCGCAACTCCTTGCGGAATTTGAGATTCCACGCGCGATGTTGCCGCAAGTGCGCTCTAGCAGCGAAATTTACGGTTTGGCCACCATTCCAGAAATAAAGGGAGTGCCCATCGCCGGCATCCTTGGCGACCAGCAAGCCGCGCTGGTCGGTCAGGCATGTTTTCAGCCGGGTGAAGTGAAAAATACCTACGGCACCGGCTGCTTTTTGCTGATGAACACCGGCGAGCGCATGGTGCCCAGCAAATATGGATTGTTGACCACCGTGGCTTACAAATTTGGCTCGCAGCCGGCGCACTACGCGCTGGAGGGCAGCGTGGCCATCGCCGGAGCGCTGGTGCAGTGGCTGCGCGACAATCTCGGTTTGATCCAGCGCAGCGAAGATGTTGAATCACTGGCGCGCACAGTGAACGACAACGGTGGCGTTTATTTCGTTCCTGCGTTTTCCGGTCTCTATGCTCCTTATTGGAAAGAAAATGCTCGCGGCGTGATTGCCGGGCTCACCCGCTACGCGGACAAAGGTCATTTGGCGCGCGCCGTTCTGGAAGCTACTGCCTATCAAACACGCGAAGTAGTCGACGCCATGGAGAAGGACTCCGGTATTTCTCTCGCGAGTCTTCGCGTGGATGGCGGCATGGTTGTGGATGAATTGCTGATGCAATTTCAAGCCGACATTCTGCATCGCGAAGTGCTGCGCCCGGTGATTCAGGAAACGACCGCGCTGGGCGCGGCATACGCCGCGGGCCTGGCGGTAAAATTTTTCTCCGGCCTCGAGGAACTGCGTGCCAATTGGGCTGTCGCGCGCGTTTGGAAGCCGGCGCTTGATGAGGCGCGGCGCGAAGAGCTTTACCGGCAATGGAAAAAAGCGGTTACTCGCTCGTTCGACTGGGTCGACTCGTAGAATATTTTTGCGGAGGCGTCTTGATGACCTCGCCATTGCTGGGCGAATTTCTGGGCACGCTGATTCTGGTTTTGCTGGGAAACGGCGTGGTTGCCGCGGTGCTTCTCAAGCGCTCGAAAGCGGAGGGCAGCGGCTGGTTGGTGATTACCGCAGGATGGGCGTTTGCGGTGATGGCTGGGGTGTTCACGGCGATCGCCTGCGGCGGCGAGGCGAATCTAAACCCGGCGGTCACCCTGGGGCTGGCGGTGCGATCGGGATCGTACGGCAAATTTCTACCGTTCTTCGTCGCGCAGGTTCTTGGCGCCATCGCCGGCGCCGCTCTGGTGTGGTTGCATTATTTACAGCATTGGCGTGAAACTCCCGACCCGATTTTGAAACTCGCCTGTTTTTCGACTATTCCCGCGATACGCAGCTTCTTTCCAAACCTCTTGAGTGAGGTCATCGCTACATTTGTGCTGGTATTCGTTGGCGGGGCGATTTTCTCGGTTCGCGTTTTCGCCGCCGGGCCGGCGCCTGGTTTGGGCGTATATCTTATTTCCTGCCTGGTATGGGGAATCGGGCTGTCGCTGGGAGGGCCCACCGGATACGCGATCAATCCCGCGCGCGATCTCGGTCCGCGCATCGCCCACGCTATTTTGCCGATTGCCGGCAAAGGCTCTTCCGATTGGGCTTACACTCCGGTACCCATACTCGGCCCGTTGCTTGGCGGAGCGCTCGCGGGGCTTTCGCTGCGCCTTCTGAATATTTGAAAATGGAATACAGTCGCTCACGATGAATCTCGCGCGATCCATATTGCTGGCGGCTGCGCAAAACGCCTGGCTGCGCGATCACGCCGCAAATCACAAATTCGTGCGTCGCGCCGTTTCGCGATTCATGCCTGGCGAGGAGCTGAGCGACGCTCTCGCTGCCGCGCAACGCCTGAAAGAAAAACATGTTGGATCGATCTTTACGCGCCTGGGTGAAAATATCCGTGACGCCGCGGAAGCCGGAAGTGTGGCAAACCATTACGTCGAGGCGCTGCGCCGCATTCACAAACAAAACCTCGACACCGAAATATCCGTCAAGCCCACGCAACTGGGTCTGGATCTGTCTTCCGAGCTCTGCTACGAACATCTGAAAACAATTATTGCCCAGGAAGATCGGAGCCGTATGGTGTGGATCGACATGGAGTCCAGCAACTATGTGGACGCCACGCTGAACTTGTACCGTCGCGCGCTGCGGGACTTTCCAAACGTCGGATTGTGCCTGCAGGCTTACCTGCATCGCACGAAAGACGATTTGGCGGGGCTATTGCCTCTCGGCGCGTCGTTACGTCTGGTGAAAGGTGCATATAACGAACCGGCTGTAATCGCATTTCCTCAAAAGCACGATGTCGATGAAAATTATTTCACGCTCGCAAAGGAAATGATCCTCGCAAAGAAGTCTCAACCGGGAATGCGCGCCGCATTTGGTACGCATGATGTCGCCCTGTTGGGCAGGATTTCGGATTTTGCCGCGGCTTCTGGTTTGGCGAAGGCTGACGTGGAAGTGCAGATGCTCTACGGCATTCAGAGCGCCGAGCAGGAACGCCTTGCGCGTGAAGGTTACAGTTCAAGAGTGTTGGTAGCCTATGGCAGCCACTGGTATGCATGGTTCGTTCGGCGCCTGGCGGAGCGTCCTGCGAATATGTGGTTTGTGGTGCGCAACCTGTTCGCTGCGCGTTGAGATTTTCGCAGTTCGCTCCTTTTGTGAAATGTGAAGGACCTGATCGCAGGCAGCCAATATAGAAAATGACCAAGAGCAACACAAAAACGGGACCCGCGATCATGCCGGCCGTGCCGGCGCCAGCGGTGATGAGTTTTCTAAAGGACACGCGCGGTTCGTTGACCTGGAGCACTCGGGACCTCGCGGAAACGCTCGGAATCGCCGCGGCCGAAGCCGTCAAAGTCCTAGTCATCATGGAAATGCAGGGTTACGTGAAACCCGCGCAAGGCGGGCGTGAATGGCTCACTACCGGGGAGGGAGAGACCGTATCCGGCTCCAAACTTCCGCACTTCACGCGTGAACGGGTCGAGACCGCTTTGTCGGCTTTGAAACAGCGCATCACTGCGGCCCGCAAGGACTTCAAATCGCCTTTTAAAATATCGGCCGTCGTGGCGTTTGGAGATTTTCTCAGCGACCGTCCGCGAGTGCAGGCGCCCGACGTGGGAATAAAATTTGCCCGCCGGAAAGATGATGCTGCCGTGAGGGGATCGGCGACCGAAAATAAAGAACGCATGGCTTTTCTAAAACAGTTGCGCGGGAAAAATGCTCCGCTGAATCTGCAGTCTTACCAGGAGTGGATGAACAAGAGGTCGCATCTAAAATTGCTGTGAGTAACTGACGTCCGGGGAAGTAGCGTGAAGCTGGCTTTCGATTAGCTACTTTTTGTTTCGTTTTGTTCTCTTCAACAGGTAGACTACTTCCGTCGGGGTGAAGCGGGACCGGTCATTACAACGCTCGTTATGGTTGCCACCGCGGGGTGAAGCGATGAAATTCAAATATGTGGCTATTTGCCTTTGTTTGGTGATCGCGGGAATTGTGTCAGTAGCGATGAGCCAGGACATCGCCTACAAGGAAGACCCCAATGCCGCCGGGCGCATGACCTTACTGCTGAAGGATTTTGAGCCCCGGCCCATGGTGCACCTGCCGGTCCACGAAGTTTTGCGCGCGAAATTCCCGGTCATTGATATGCACAACCATGTAAACGATGCGCAAGGGATCAATGGAGACAAAATCCCGCCTGCCGACGTCGTGCGGACCATGGATCAGGCCAATATCAAAACAATCGTGATTCTCACCGGCTTGTGGGGAGAGAAATTGCAGGGCGTGCTCGACACTATGGTCAAGCCGTATCCCGGCCGCTTTATCGTGTTCACGCAGATTGATTGGAGCAGGATCGACGATCCGAACTTCAGCGCCGAAATGGTGCAGCAGTTGGACGACGCAGTGCGGCGCGGAGCGCGCGGATTGAAAGTTCTGAAAGACCTGGGGTTGGGGGTTCGCGACAAGACCGGCAATCTGGTGGCCATCGACGATGAACGGCTCGATCCCATCTGGGAGGAATGCGGGAAACTTGGAATTCCGGTGTCCATTCACTCCACCGATCCGGAAGCGTTTTTCACGCCGACCGACAAATATAATGAGCGCTACGAAGAGTTGATGCACAACCCAACATGGAGTTTTTACGGGCCCAAGTTTCCCAGCAAAGAGAAATTGCTGGAAGAGCGCAATCACGCCTTCGCCAAACACCCGCACACGACTTTTGTGGCGCTGCACGTGGCCAACTGGCCGGAGAATCTGGATGCCGTTTCCATGTGGCTGAAGAAATATCCCAACATGTCGGTGGAGTTCGGCGCTCGAGAGGCGGAACTCGGGCGGCAGCCGCGCCGCGCGCGGCAATTCTTCCTCGACTTCCAGGATCGCATCATGTTCGGCACGGACAGCGAGCCTGATCCTAAAATGTACGGCAATTATTTTCGATGGCTGGAAACGGCGGACGAATATTTCGATTACTGGGGCTATCCGGGCCAGGGGCGCTGGGAGATTTACGGCATGGAATTGCCGGATGGGGTCCTGGAAAAGGTCTACCACAAGAACGCCGAGCGGATTTTTTCGCAATTCAAGGGCGCTGCCAAGGCGGGTGACTGAAAATGTTTCGTGAGCGGCTTAGTAATTTTAGGTTTGTCGGCAACCGCCGGATCGGTTTTTTCTTGCTGCTGATTACCGCTGCCGCAGCGCTTCTGCAAATGTCGAGTTGCCAAAGCGATAGCCAGAAACCATCCACCGCTGTCAACACTGCGTCGGCTTCGGCTCTGGTGGTGCGGACTGAAGCGGACGGCATTCATATTGAGTCTTCCGCGGCAGAATTTGTGCTGGCCGCTTCAGGTTATTTGAGAAGCAGCATGAAAGTGAAAGGGCACGAAGTCACGCTGGACGATCCCGGCGGTGAATCGGGGCAGCGAGTAACCACTGCGCACAAGAACGTTGACGATATCGTTCTCGACCTGACCACCGCGCGTATCTCGGACGCGCATGGAAAACTTGGCAGTCTCGGAAAGCACATCGAAGTTTCGGGGAAAAGCGAATCCGCGGATCCGCAAATTTCCACTACGCTGATTCTGGAGGTCTATGACGATTTTCCCGCTCTGGCACTGCTTTCCGCCTCATATCGAAACGATGGAGCAAAGGACCTCTCGCTAGAAAGCGTCTCGTTGCAGCGGCATCGTCTGAATGCCTCTCTTGCGGATGCCACGGTTGCGCCACACGCGATGTGGTCTTTTTTTGGGTCCAGCTTGAAGTGGGGCAAGGACGATGTGCTGCCCATCCCCGCAAAATTCGAGCAACAGAATCCATTTGGCGCGCCAGTGGATACGAAAGACGACCTCGGTCGCGTAGGCGGGGGCATTCCCGTGGTGGCGTTCTGGACGCGAACCATGGGCGAAGCGATCGGCCATATCGAAACGCTGCCGCTGGTGATGTCGATCCCCGTCAATACCTCCGCCGACGGGCGCGTGGCCGCAGCCGTAGATTTTCCGGCCAACACGGTGTTGAAGCCTGGCGAAACGTACTCCACGCCGCGCACCTTTGTAGCGGTTTACACCGGTGACTACTACGAACCGTTAAGCATGTGGTCCAACGCGGTGGAGCGTGAAGGCCTGGCGCGACCGACAAATAATGATGAGAACTATGCGGTGAGCTGGTGCGGCTGGGGCTATGAATCCGACGTGACTCCCGCGCAGATGATCGCCACGATTCCGAAGTTGAATGAACTCGGCATTCACTGGGCCACGCTCGACGACCGCTGGTTCAATAATTACGGAGACTGGCAACCGCGTGCCGATACTTTCGGCGGCAGCTCGATTCAGAAAATGGTTAGCGATTTCCACGCGCAAAATATCAAGGTGCAGCTCTGGTGGCTGCCGCTGGCGGTGGAAGATGGAAAATTCAGCTATGGCGGGCACAAATACGAAGTTTCCGACGTCGTAAAGCGGCATCCCGATTGGCTTATTCTGGACAAGAGTGGAAAAGCGGCGCGCATGACGCGCAACCTCGCCACCCTGTGCCCTGCGGTGCCGGAAGTAAAAGCCTATTACAAGCAGCTGACGGAGCGATTCATTCACGATTGGGATTTCGACGGGCACAAGCTCGACAATATCTACGCCACGCCGCCGTGCTACAACCCTGCGCATCATCATAAATCGCCGATGGACTCGGTGTACGCCATGGGCGACATTTACAAAATTATTTTCCAAACAACGCGGGCGCTGAAGGCCGACAGCGTCACGCAAAGCTGTCCGTGCGGCACGCCGCCAAGCCTGGCGTGGTTCCGCTACATGGACCAGGCGGTGACCGCCGATCCGGTTGGCTCCGTGCAAGTGCGGCGGCGCATGAAAATGTACAAGGCGTTGCTCGGACCACGCGCGGCGATTTACGGCGATCACGTAGAGCTGACACAAATTTCCGGCGTGGGAGACAACGAGCAAGACGTTGGCAGTGATTTCGCTTCCACCCTGGGTACCGGTGGCGTGCTGGGAACAAAATTTACCTGGCCGGACTATGGTCCAAAATTGAAAAACGTATACCTCAATTCCGGAAAAGAGCCGCGCTGGAAAAAATGGATCAGTCTTTATAACGACAAAATGCTTTCGAAGGGAACTTTTCTGGACTTGTATGTTTATGGCTATGACTCGCCGGAAGCATATGCCATCGAGAAGGGCGGAAACATGTTTTATGCGTTTTACGCGGCCGACAAACCTGGCAAGAGCGCGACGGGCGGAAATAACTCCGGAGAGTGGAAGGGACAGGTGGAATTACGCGGCCTGCAGCCGAGGTCCTATCAGATCGTGGACTATGTAAACAATAAGGACTATGGAACCGTGAAGGGTCCGATCGCCAGGCTTAACGCCGACTTTACCGGGAACCTTTTGCTGCAAGCCACGCCGCTGCCAGGCACGCCGGTGGGAAAATAGGCTCGTGACATTTGCCAGCGCTCTTGGCGTTTGATCCGTTGTTCACGACGGTTCAACAGGCAACAGGTTTCTTCAGTGATCTTGAAAAAAAGCTTCCCGGTGAGATGTATCGCGGAATGCTTCCGTGCCGCCGGCGCGGGTTACAGAAAGCGCTCCGGCAAGGTTTCCGAATTCCATGCACTTTTCTATTCTTGCGCCGCGAATATATTGATGGATAAATCCGGCATCAAAGCTGTCGCCGGCACCGACGGCATCCACAACCTCACTGGTTTGCGCTGCAACGGAAAAGATTTCGTTGCCGCGCTGCGCCAGCGCCCCTTGCGGGCCGCGCTTGATCACCACCAGCGAAACAAGGCCTGCCAGCCACCTGGCTGCGCTTTGCACGTCATCCGTGCGAGATATCTTGCAGGCTTCGTGCTCGTTGGGAAGCAGCACGTCCACATATTTCAGCACCGCTAACAGATCCGCAGTCCAACTATCATCGGGATCGTCATTGGTATCCAGCGAGGTGGTAAGTCCCGTCTCCTTCGCGTGACGAAAAAGCTCGGCCATCTTCGGCCGTAACGCGCGCTGAAGAAAATAGGAAGACAAATGAAAGTGTTTTGCGCGGCAGACATACTCCAGGTCAAGCTCTTCATAGCGCATTTCAGACATGGTGCCGGGATAGGTCAGAATGTACCGCCCGCCAGGCTCAGGTAGAATCACGGTGAGCCCAGTTTGCCGGCCAGTCACGCGCCGCACGCCGGAAATATCCACGCCACTTTCTCCCAAGCGCTGAAGACAGGTTTCTCCAAACGAGTCATTTCCCACCGCAGAGCTGAACCCGACACGGCTGCCAAGCAAAGCAAGATTGTGAGCGAAAATCGCCGAGGAGCTTCCCAAAGTTACGTTTAAACCGGTGGCCAGATGTTCGCGGTCTAGTTGCAGCTTTTCCGGCAAACCAGACAAAATAATATCGAGGTTCAGTTCACCGACGACGGAAACATCGAATTGGGCCGGCGAATAGACCACTGTCAGTCGAGAATCACGACGCGGCTGAGATTTTTGGGAGCATCCGGATTAAGATCTTTTTTCATGCCGGCGTAGCATCCCAGGAGTTGCGCCGGCACCACGTAGGGCGCGAGCGTGGCGATCTCCGGGACGTCCAGGCCCAGTTCGAATACCAAATCGCTCGAAGCGTAGATCGTTTTATTGGCCCGATTGCAGACCGCGAGGATCACGCCGCCAAGCTCTTTCATTTCGGCGAGCACTTCGCATTCGGCATCTTTGCCGGTTTCGCTGATAAAAAACGTCAGGCAGGTTTCCGGCCCGACAATGGCCTTTGGGCCGTGGCGAAATTCCAGCGTGTGATATGGCTGGCTGTACGAGCAAGACATCTCGGTGAGCTTCAGTGACGACTCGTGCGCAATTCCCAGGAAAGGCCCCTGGCCAAGGAAAATGTAATCGTTAAAACTTCGTTGTGCAGTGAAGGCCTCCATTTGCGCAGAGAAGGTGTGGAGCGAAGCATCAAAGCGGCCTGCCAGCGTTTCCAGCGAGTCGCAGAAATCTTTTGCCCCGCTCTTCAGGGCCGCAAAATATTGCATCACCAGCAGCATGGAAGTGAACGATCGGGTCATCACCATGCTTTTCTCTTCCGCCGAAGAAAGTTGAATGGTCGCTTCGCAGGCCGCTTCGAGCGGAGAATTGGGCGAACAAGTCAAACCGATCGTGGGGATGCGATGTTCCTGCCGCAGCAATCCGGCGGCGCGCACAGCTTCCGACGTGCTGCCGGAACGCGAAATCACCACGGCCTGCAACTCGGCGCGGCGCGGTAAAGTGAGAGCGGGAAATAGCATGATTTCCGACGCGGGAACCGCGCGCGCCGGTTGACCGGTAAGACTATGCCAGGAAGTTGCTGCCGCCTCGGCCAGGTAAAAACTGGTGCCGCAACCGACGAACAGCCATTCGCAGCGAGAAGCTGTTTTTTCAAGCAGCATCGGCAGCACCGCACTGGACTTGAAGTTTTCAAGTGATTCATTCCACGCCTGCGGCTGCGATAGAATTTCCCGCAATGTCGCCGGCACTTCAGTTCTGGTCTCGTCGCTATCCATGTGTCTCCGTAGGCTCAGCTGAGTAAAGTTCGCTGTCGCCGGTCTAGACCAGCGTCACTTCAATGTTGGCTTCGCGCAAACTTTTCAAGTGCGCCTTGCTGATCTTCTTATCCGTAATTGTTTCGTGCACCGCGGAGGTCGGCATAATCAGCGACAAGCTACGCCGCCCAAATTTGCTGGAATCGCAAACTACAATGGTGCGGCGAGCGGTTTTTGCCATAACGCGATTCACGCGCGCTTCCAGCTGATTCGGGGTGGTCAATCCGTATTGCGTATCGAATCCGTCGACGGCCAGAAAAAGCATATCGGCGCTGAGTTGCCGCAAGGATTCTTCGGCCAGCGGCCCCACCAGCGAAAACGAGTTTTTGCGCAACGACCCGCCAGTGAGAATCACCTCTACGGCAGTGCCAGCCAGCTCTTCGGCAATGTTCGTGCCGTTGGTGATCACCGTCAGGCTGCGAAATTGTTTGCACGCGCGGGCGATGGCCGTCGTGGTGGTCCCGGAATCGAGAATGATTACCTGGCCTTCTCGAATCATGCGCACGGCAGCACTCGCAATGCGCAATTTGTCGTTGCGATGCAGCCGCTCTTTCTCCTGGAAGCTGCGATCCTGCAAAGCGCCGGTACGAAGCGGCAAAGCTCCGCCGTGGGTGCGTTCCAGGTGGCCCTGATGGTGCAGAAACTCCAGATCCTTGCGAATCGTAATGAGAGAAGTGTGAAAACGGTCCGACAGGTCGCGCACCAGCACGCGGCCATCGCTCTGCAACAGCTCAAGAATTTCTCGCCTGCGCTCTTCATTCAGCATCGTGTCGTCCACTCGCTTTTTTTGCCGCTCATGCCCGCATCAATTGTTCTCAAGCCAATGTTTCAATGCGCACACGCGATTCCAGGTCGCGGATGTCCGCTTCACGCACGCGGCCGGGGGCGTCCGCCAGGCAATTTGCGGCCCCGCAAGCAGCAGCAAACCGCAAAGTATGTTCCGCGTCAAATTCCGCCGCCGCCGCAAAAGCAAATGCCGCCACGGTTGCGTCCCCGGAGCCCACGCTGGATTTGCCCGTAACGCCGGACAATTGAGCGTAATACGCTTCTTGCCCCGCGCCTCGCCGCCAAACCAACCCATCCTGCCCAAGACTCACCACTGCGCTTCTAGCTCCGCGATGAATGAGCTGATCGAGCATATTTTTCCACGATGGCCTGTCGTCAACTGCTTGGCCCGTCAGCCACGCTGCCTCTTCGCGATTGGGCTTCACAAAATCCGGTTCGGCGCTTAGAGCCGCGCGCATCGGTTCTCCGCTGGTGTCCAGAAACATTTTGTGCCCGTGCTTGTGCGCCAATTCAGTCAATCTGGCATAAAAAGTCGCGTCTGAGCCCGGCGGCAAACTTCCAGAAGCGATCACGATGCCCGGCCGCTTCTCCTCTGCAAGCGATTGCTCGCAAACCTCAAAAAAACTTCCCCAATCTTTCGCGACGACTGGTAACCCGGGTTCCAGAATTTCGGTCACGCCGCCATCGTCGTCGATAATTTCCAGATTCGTCCGGGTTTCCTGGCTCACCGTCATGGGTTGAACTCGAATACCGATGCCCCGCAATCCGCTGTGCAGTTTTTCCCCCGCGCTTCCGCCGGCAAACCCAAGCCACAATGGATCCGCGCCCAGGATTCGCAACACCATCGCCACATGTGCGGCTTTTCCTCCGGGCTCGGCACGCACCTCGCTCACTCTATTCACTTGCCCTGGCGTCAACTTCGTTACGCGCATCCGTTTGTCGATCGCCGGGTTGGCGCTCACACACCAGAACGGAGTTGACGCGGAATTCGGCACCGCCGTTAACTCGACGCCGTTGAGTTGGCGGGTTTCTCATAATATTGCACCCAGGGCATCGCCGATTTCAGTTGGGCGTTGACTCGCTGGATATTTTTTACCCCTTCGTCTGATAACCAGTCTTCGAGAGCTTTCATTCCGCCGGATGCAAAAACAGCAACGCCATCTTTCCACGTTGCCCGACCGCATAAGACACCGGAAAACGTGGCGCCCGCTTCCGCGGCGAGTTCCAGCGTTTCGCTGAATACCTCGTTGCTCACTCCCTCCGACAAATAAATAAACGGTTTCCGCGCCGCGGAGGCCGCGCGACGAAAGTGTTCCTTCGCTTCCTCGCGGCTATACACCACATCTGCAAGCTGGTTCGAGGAACCACCCACGTAAGCCATATTTACCGGAGCTCCCACCTTCAACACATCGACCTGATACTGCGACCCGGAAAATTCCTCTATGCCACGCGTTACGATTTCGGGCTTGAGCACGGCAAAATCGCGGCTCTTTTCGTCGACTTCGTCGTGGTACGGCACCAACTCGAGAAAATAGGGCACATCTTCGGCCGCGCACTCCGCGCCGACACGTTCCACCCACTTCTGTTTCCCGCGATTGACAGCGGCCGTGCTAAACGGCGAATAGTAAAGCAGCGTTTTTATTCCATCGGCGCCGGCGGCAACCAGTTTTCGCACCGACCAGTTTTCCAGAAGGCGCGGAAGCCTGCCGGGCACGGATTTGTCATAGCCCGACTGTTCATAGGAAAGAAGCAGGCCGGAGTTTTTTGCCCGTTCTTTTGCTGCCCCCAGGCCGATTTCGGGATCGAGCAGAATCGCGCTCGCATACGGCGTCAACACGCGGCTCACCGCTTTCTTAAAGTGCTCCAGCGTTGCGAGCGATAGCTGGCTGCTCTCCACGCCCGTGGCCGCTGAAAATAATCCCCGCAACGCGCTGCGTTGATCGATAGCCAGGGCCGCGATGACGCCCCGCGTATTGGAAACCGCTTCGAGCCCCTTTCGTTTGCCATTCGAAATCTGCATAGCTTTCCTTAAAGCCGCTCCCGCTGCTGCGACGACATATCCATTACTGATTCCGCATTTCAACCCAGGCCACAGCTCCACGTTCGAGCGGCGGCAAAACAAAAACTGTTCGGCCGCCTGCGCTTCGCCCGGTCAGAACCCGATCTTCACCCAGAAACGGAAGAACGTGAAGCGTTTCGCCCTTCCCAACCGGAACTGAGATTCGCACGTTTGTCTGCGGAGTTGGAACGGCAATTTTGCGCGGAACCAGGCCGGTGAAATTGGCCAGGAAAATGTGCGGTGCGCCATTTACCGAAGCAATGTTGGCCACCACCGTGGGTGGGGCCTCGATCTTTAGTGCCCCACTGGTATCGATGGCGGCAAGAAATGCCGTGGGATTATCTTGAGAGCCGCCCGCAAAATCGCTTTGCAACCGGTCGAATCGGGCCTTTGCGGGACACTCCTTGAACCTCATCACTCCTGTGGTCTCACCTAGAGCAGTGGTGTCTGTTCCGGTAATGACCAGCCGCCCGCCGCGCGCCACAAAAGTTCGCAGCGACGATTTCTCATTTTCGTCAAGAACACTTACGTTTGGCAAAACGAGAACCGGCCCGTTAAACGTTGCCAGCGTTCGCGGCGTAACAACCTGCAGCTCCAGATGCTTTTGTAACAACAGCAGCAAGGTACCGCGATACGAAGGCAAAAAACCGGCGCTGTCGTAATTCCTGCTCTGCGGCGAAAAATACACGCCCACTGGACGAATGGGAGTACGGGGCGAATAAAAAGTTTTCTCGTGTTGCCCGATCCACTGAAAAATCTCTTTCCGCGTTTTGCTGTCGTTCGAACCGGCCATGGAGTGTCCGGGGGCATCCCACACATTGGCACCGGCCATGATCTGGGACATAGCCAGATTTTTCATGGCGTCGCTTGGCGCCACTTCTTTGTCGCCATCCCAGGAGTAATTCAGAATCCACGTCGCTTTGCCATGCGCAAAAGCCCTGAAGGACAGCATCCCGGCCTGGTACAGGAGCCAATCGAGCTGCGATCGCGACGAGGCCATGTGGTCGCCGTCGCCAAATTCGTACTCGTGCGCGATGGCGTCCGCGACGCCGTACATCTGGTAGACATCCGCGCCGAGGCGGACCGCTTCCTGTTCGATGCCGGGATAAATTTCAGGAATGGTCATGATCGCCGGACTAACACTCCGGGCTGTGCGGCCGATCTCGTCCACAAAGTCTGTCAATGTTGCGATTCTAAAATCGATCCACTTGCGAAAATTGGCGTCCGCAAAATCTCCCAGCTTGAGGTCATGACGCGCGTCCAGTCCGGTACTGCGCC
>JBBSFG010000020.1:0-22010 GCA_038238965.1 Candidatus Acidiferrales bacterium
ACGTCCGCTTCTTCTTTGTTCACCGGATTGCGATCCGGGTGCCACTTCAACGCCGACTGGCGATACGAAGCCTTGATCTCCTCGACCGTCGCCTCGCGCTTGACGCTCAACACCTCGTAATAATCTTTTTGTGTCGACCTGGCCATCGCTGCTCCCGAATAGTTTTAGTTCGCACTCTTGGATGCGGCGCTGGGGTGAACCGCTACGCGCACCATTGCCGGGCGCAATACCCGCCCATGAAAAACGTAGCCCGGCTGGAATACTTGCAATATCGTACCGTCGTCGTGCTCCGTCGTTTCCGTGCGGTCCATCGCCTGATGCAAATGTGGGTCGAACGCCATGCCCACCGGTTCGACGCGTTCCGCGCCCAGCCTCGCGAGGCTATCCATCAATTGTTTGTGAATCAGCTCGAAGCCTTTGCGATAATTCTCGTATTCCGCCTCGCGATGCAGCGCCAGCGCCTGGTCGAAACTGTCCACTACCGGAATCAGCCCTTCGATCACCCGCGCGGTGGACCGGCGCGAATCCTCGGAACGCTCTTTCTCTACGCGCTTCCGGTAATTGTCAAAATCCGCCTGCCGCCGCAAAAGCGTCTGCCGCAAATCTTCCAGGTCTTTCGCCAACTTTCCGACTTCCGCGTCGGCGTTTACCTCGTCGCCGTCCAGCGTGTACGCTTCCGGCGCGGCATCCGCGGATGAATTCGCCGCATTTTCCTCCGGACTATTCTCGCCGCCCCGCTTCGGTTCTTTTCCGCTCACGTTAAAGCCTCTCCGCTGCCAAAATTCCTTCACAACTTGCTCAGCGCTTCGCTGAAAAGCTCCGCCACATACGCCACCGCGGTCATGGCTCGCTCGTAATGCATGCGCGTCGGTCCCAGCACGCCTAGCGATCCCTGCACCAGATCGTTGCTGGTATATGGAGCGCTTATTAGCGCCAGATTTTCTCCCGCCGCCGAAAACTCTTTCACACCAATCTTGACGAATACCGGCTCCGGAGTGTCGATGCACGCATTCAGCACCGTAACCAGCCGGTGCTTCTCTTCAATCGCCGCCAGCAGGTCGCGTAGTTGCGCCTGGTCGGCGAACTCCGTCGCTCCAATCATCTGCGCCGTGCCTTCCACATGCACGCGCAGTGCGTTATCTTCGCCCAGCACCGCGGGATCGCACAGTGTCAGGGCGCTCTGCACAATTCCTTCGTAGCGCTCGCGCTCGTTCGCCAGTTTTTGCAGCAAGTCTCCGCGAATAGCTTCCAAAGTCCAGCCCGCGTAATGCTGGTTCAAAAATTCCGCAATGCGGTCCAGTTCCTGTTGCGAAAACGGCCGGTGCGGACGCAAAATCTTGTCGCGGGTCACACCGCCATGCGAAATCAAAACCACCACCACGCGGCCATCCGGCAGCAGCCACATCCTCGCGTGTTCCAGCACCGTCTTGGCCAGCGGCGGCGACACGATAATTCCCAGCCCGCTCGATACTTCCGCCAGCACGTGTCCGGCGCGCTCCGTCATATCCGCGGAGCTGGATGCTGCATTGAATTCCCGCTTGATCCAGTCGCGATCCTCGATGCTCAACGTCGCCCGCGAAGCGATCTCTTGCGCAAAAAATCGGTACGCCGCCGCGGTAGGAACTCTTCCCGCCGAAGTATGTGGCTGGTACAGCAGCCCGCCATCCTCCAGATCGGCCATCACGTTGCGTATCGTCGCGGTGCTCAGCGTTTCCTCAAACCGCTTCGAAATCGCGCGCGAAGATACCGGCTCGCCTGTCTCGATGTACGTGCGCACGATATCCGCCAGTATCTGCCGGTTTCGCCGCTCCTGGAGCGCAGCATCCCTCATATCAGCACTCTACTCTTAGTGCCCGCAAAAGTGCCCACCCATATATTTTAGGAATCGTGTCAAGTAACGTCAATATTCGGGCGCTGCCGTGGTCCGCTGGCAGGCCAGCGTCCAGGAAAGTCATTCCGCGTTATCAATCTGCGCCCGCTGCAATTTATCCGAATAGTCGATATACATCGTCTTCCACTCGGTGAAGAAATCAATCGCCGCAATCGCCGCTTCCCGATGCCCGTTACCAGTCTGCTTCGTTCCGCCAAACGGCAAATGCGTCTCCGCGCCAATCGTCGGCGCATTCACGTACACAATCCCGGTATACAAATCACGCATCGCAGCAAATGCCAGATTCACATTCCGCGTATAAATTGACGCCGACAATCCATACGGCACACCATTCGCCACTTCAATGGCCTGCTCAAAACTATCCACCGGAATCACCGATACCACCGGCCCAAAAATCTCCTCCTGTGCGATACGCATTCCCGGGGCACAATCTCCAAACACCGTCGCCTCGTGGAACCAACCCTTCGCGTGCGCGCCCTTATCCAGGCGATTGCCGCCGGTCAAAAGCTTGGCTCCGTCGGCGTCCCTGCCGATCTGCACGTAACTCATCACCGTTTTCAATTGCTGTTCGTTGATGCACGGCCCCATATCGGAAGTAGCTTCCAGTCCATCGCCCACGCGCAATGATTTCGCCCGCGCCACAAAGCGGGAAATAAACTCCTTATAAACACCCTTGTGTACCGCCACCCGGCTCGCCGCCGTGCAACGCTGCCCAGTAGTGCCAAATCCGCCCCAGATCGCGCCATCCACGGCCAGATCGAGATTCGCGTCGTCCATCACGATGATGATGTTTTTCCCGCCCATTTCCAGGCTGCAATGTTTAAATTCCGGCGCGCACATCTCCGCGATAATCCTGCCCACCGCCGTCGATCCCGTGAAGCTCACCACCGGCACATCTTTGTGCCCTGCCAGCGGCGCTCCCGCGCCAGGTCCATCTCCGCTCACCAGGTTCACCACTCCGTGCGGCAAACCCGCTTCCGTCAAAATCTGCACCAGGTGATACGAAGACAGCGGCGTATCTTCCGCCGGTTTTAACACCACCGTATTTCCGCTCACCAGCGCTGGCATCATCTTCCAGGACGGAATCGCCATCGGAAAATTCCACGGCGTAATCATTCCACACACGCCTATCGATTGCCGCGCGCTCATCGCAAATTTATTGGGCAATTCCGAAGGCGTGGTCTGCCCAAACAATCGCCGCCCTTCGCCCGCCATGTAGTACGTCATGTCGATGGCTTCTTGCACGTCCCCGCGCGTTTCCGCCAGGACCTTGCCCATCTCGCGCGTCATATCCTTCGAAAGCTCTTCTTTGCGCTGCAGCAGCAGCTCCGCCGCGCGATACAAAATCTCCGCGCGCTTGGGAGCGGGCACCAGCCGCCACGACTTGTACGCCTCTTTCGCGGCATCCACCGCCGCATTCACGTCTTCCACGGTAGACGATACAAACATCCCCACCAGGTCATCGGTATTCGCAGGGTTGCGGTTTTCGTACACCTGCCCGCTGCGCGATTCCACCCACTCGCCATTGATAAAATTCTTAAAAACACGCGGCGAAGCTGCCGTAGCCATACTTCCTCCTGATTCAAACTCCTACGCTGTCTGTTTGCGGGACAATGCGATACCTACAATGATAATCGATTTGCCGCCCCTTCACACCCGCAACGCCCCCTGAGCGAGATCAGGAGCAGTCGCAAGGCAGGTGAAGGAAGTTGAAAAGAAGTTGAACGGAAGTTGAAGGGGGTTGAAAGGAAGTTGGGCGCCCCACACGACGGTTTTTCGTGCGGGGATTTTGGTAATGAACAACCTCAATTGATCCACTTCTACCGGAATCTAATCTTGAGTAATCTACTGTTTACTAACCGCTCCCCCACCCGCAGGAGCTCTCGTCGAAGAAATTCTGACCGGTGCCGTAGGCGCCGCAACTCCGGCTGTCTGCGATCCGAGTCCCAGTCCCTGCAACGTCCTCGCGTCCAGCTTCCCCGAGGAATTCAATCCATGCGCGGCTTGAAATTTTTTCATTGCCGCTACGGTCGAATCGTCCCATTTCCCATTCGGCGTTCCCTGAAACGAACCGTCCTTCGCCAGCGCCCGTTGAATCTCCGACACTCGCTCCGCAGTGGGAGCCCGTTGTCCCTTTTCCCTGCGCGATGGCGCGCGCCTGGCAGTCTTCGCGTGCCGGCTGTTCGTTGTGTGCGTCTTCGTCTTCGTAGTCAGGGTGGTCGCAGCGGTCGTGCGCGCCTGCAAAAAAGATCCCGGCAAACCCAGTCCCGCCGTCAGCAAGGACAGCAGCACCAGGATCGCCGATTTCAACAGTTTTTTCATCTACTCCACTTTTGGCTCGGACAAATCCGAGCGCGGTTAGTGTTTATCTTCCGCCGGCACTACGCCAGGCAGAAACACCGTCAGCAATCTGTCCGCATCCTGATGGCGCAGAACTTTGAAGACCACATTGTCGCCAGCCTTCAATTTTCCCAGCGCCGCGCGGTAATCGGCTACCGAGCTGACGGCTTGACGGTTTACCTCGGCAATCACGTCGCCGCGCGCGAATCCGATGTCCTCCGCGAAACTCGCCGGGTCGACTTCCGAAACCACCACGCCCTTTTGCGCGTCCATCCCCACCCGGTGCGCGCGATCGGGGGTCAATTCCTGAACGTGCAAACCGAATTCCGCAGGAGCCGCTTCGCCACCGGGCTGATCGCCCATGCGTCCCGCGGTATTGGGAAATACCCGCGTGCGGTCTTCCACCGTCGCCGTGGTTTCCCGCTGAGAGCGGTCGCGAACATAGCCAAGTTTCACTTTGCTCCCGATCGGCGCCATGGAAATGGGATTCACCAGGTCGTTTCCGGTCTTGATCGATACACCGTTCACGCTGGTGATTACGTCGCCACCCTTCAATCCCGCCTTTTCTGCGGGACTACCCGGTTCCACGCCTTCAATCACCACACCGTTCGGCGCGCCAAGCGTCTTCAGCGTGATTGCGTTCGTCCCCAGATCCTCCTGGAAACTCACACCGATGGATCCGCGCGTTACCCGGCCCTGCGCAACAATTTGGTTGTAAACATTTATCGCCGTGGTGGAAGGCAGCGCAAATCCCACTCCCTCATACCCGCGGCTTCCGGTGATGATCGCGGTATTGATCCCGATGACGTCCCCGCCCAGGCTGACCAACGGCCCGCCCGAATTTCCGGGATTAATCGCCGCATCCGTTTGCAGAAAGCGCTGAAACTGTTGCCCAACTCCGCCGCGATCTTTCGCGCTGATAATTCCCGCCGTCACCGTGGCCTGCAAGCCGAACGGACTGCCAATGGCCAGCACCCAATCGCCCACCTGTACACCGTCGGAGTTGCCCAGTCGCGCTGTCGGCAAATCCTTCGACGCTTCAATCTTCAAAACAGCCAGGTCCGTCGGTTCATCTATGCCTACCACTTTGGCCGTGTAGCGCGTGGGGTCGCCGTTCAACTGCACCTGAATCCGCGTGGCTTGGTCGACCACATGATTATTCGTCAGGATGTACCCGCGCTTGTCCACGATCACTCCGGAACCCAGACTCCGTTCCGCCTGTGCTGGACCATCTTTTTGACCGTCGAAAAATTTGTCAAAAAAGTCCTGCATCGGATCGTCCTGGTCGCCCGGCTGCTGCGGACGGCTCCGCTTCGTGGTCGCGCGATGTTCCAGCACTTGCGTGGTCGCGATATTCACCACCGCGGGCTCAACACGATTCACAATGCCTGAAAAGGAACTCGACGCCGGGATCGGGTCCGGCACCGCCAGCGGCGTCGCGTTAGTCCCTGCGAAGGCCGCACTCTTCACCGCCGATACACGCCCCGATACGACCGTACCAATCAGAATCCCCACCACCAGTGTCAGCGACACAAAAAATGCCGCCATGATTTTCCGGCGGCGCGCCCAATTATAAAGTTCCTTGACTTGCTCACCCATCGTAAAGCTCCTGTTTATCGAGCGGGCGCGCCGGTACGCGCGCTTAACCGCCGACATGTGAAGTATAACACTGCAAATCGAGCCCGGTTGCTGAGGAGAACCTATGCGCCGGGATGAACACTGTCCCGAAGGACGGGCGTCATGTCTAGCTTGTTGTCCCCAGCATCAGCATTTTGCTCTCCATCTCTTTGACGCATCAAATCCAAATTGTGTTGTAATCCTTTTAGATTACCTTTAGCCGGTTTATCCGAACCTCGTTCGAAACCATGCCAATTTCACGATATTCCTTCTGTGATTTTTGCCTGCGCCTTCGGTTTCTCCTTTTCCTGTTGATCTGCGCTCCGCTAGCGGCCGCTCCTATAGATAGCTATAGAGTAGTAGCCAGGTATCCGCACTCCACCGACAGCTATACCGAAGGTCTTTTCTATCTAGACGGGATGTTTTATGAGGGCATTGGCCGGACTGGCCGCTCTGGGGTCATCGCTGTCGATCCAAAGTCGGGCACAGTCATATTGCGCCAGGAGCTTCCGCCCGAATATTTCGGTGAAGGAATCGTCGATTGGGGTCCCTACATTCTCCAGTGGACGTGGACCTCCCACACCTGTTTCGTCTACAACCGTGCCACCTTCCTTCCCGTAACGCAGTTCACCTATGCAGGAAACGGTTGGGGCATGACGCGCACCGCCAAAGAACTGATCACCAGTGACGGCACCGCGACATTACGCTTTCGAGACCCCAACACCTTCGCCGAAACTCGTCACATCGTGGTCAAAGATGGAAACAAAAGCATCGATCAACTGAATGAACTCGAATTCGTCAAGGGCGAGATTTACGCCAATATCTGGCATTCGGACAGGATCGCGCGGATTTCCCCGCGGGACGGTCATGTGATCGCCTGGGTCGATCTCACAGGCCTGTTGCCTGCCCGCCAGAAAATCGACAGCGAATCGGTTCTCAATGGAATCGCTTACGATCCCCAAGGCGATCGACTGTTCGTCACCGGAAAGCAGTGGCCCGCCATTTTTGAGATCAAGATTATTCATCATTAGGGATAAAAATGGAACTCGCCCTGGCGTACCTGCTGCTTGACTTCTTTCTGGAAATGCCGCATAAACAATGTAGCCGGAAGTGGCGGCGCACGTGGCGATTTAAGGGCAACTTGCTCCACGTAAAAAACTGCTAAAGAGCTGGTAGAGCTTCCCAGAAGATCTTCTGAGACCCTCCGACGCACTTTGGCACGGAGGGTTTTTCAATTTATCCCTCCTGCTGCGCCCCACAATTCGACGCCCTCATGGCTGCCGGCTAATTGAAAAGGAACTGCGATGTCCCAATCACCCGAATACTATGAATTGCGCTGTCGAGAGTGCGGAAAAAGCTGGGGCAATGCGCCCCGCTCCTTCTGCGAAGAATGTTTCTCCCCACTCGAAGTGACCTACGACTACGACGCTCTCCGCAAAACCGCCCGCCGCGAAAATCTGGCCGGCCGCGACTTCAACATGTGGCGCTACTCCGAACTGCTTCCCCTTCCGCAAAACTACGCCGGCCCCAACGCCGTCGGCGGCACTCCACTAGTGGCTTCCCGAAAGTTAGGCCGCGAATGGGGCATCCAGAATCTCTATTTAAAAAATGACGCCGTCTGCTTCCCTTCCTTATCTTTCAAAGACCGCGTGGTCGCCACCGCCCTCGCCGCCGCCCGCCGCTTCGGATTTCAAACCGTCGGCTGCTCCTCCACCGGCAATCTTGCCAATGCCGTCGCGGCGCAGGCCGCCCAGCAGGGCTTCGATGCCTGCGTATTCATCCCTTCCGATCTCGAACCCGCCAAAGTTTTGAACACCGCTGTCTACGGCGCGCGTATCGTGCGCATCGACGGCAATTACGACCAGGTCAATCGTCTCTGCGCACAGATCGCCGACCGCTTCCACTGGGGCCTCGTCAACGTAAACCTTCGCCCCTATTATTCAGAAGGCTCCAAAACTCACGGTTACGAAATTGCCGAGCAGTTGGGTTGGCGGCTTCCCGACAACGTGGTCGTTCCCATGGCCGGCGGCTCGCTGATCACCAAAATCGCCAAAGCCTTCAGGGAACTCGTCACGCTCGGCTGGGTGGAACCCCGGCCGGTGCGATTCTTTGGAGCGCAAGCCACCGGATGCTCGCCCATTTCCGACGGCGTGAAACGCAACCTTTCCCGCTTCGAGCCGCAAAAACCAAAAACCATTGCGCGCTCACTGGCCATCGGGAATCCCGCTGACGGCCCATTCGCCATCAAACAAATTCGCGAATCCGGCGGCTGGGCCGAAGATATTTCGGATCCCGAAATCGTCGCCGCCATCAAGCTGCTCGCCGAAACGGAAGGCATCTTCGCCGAAACCGCTGGCGGCGTAACCACCGGCGTCGCCAAAAAACTTATCGATCAGGGCCGCATTAACCGCGACGAAACCACCGTCATCTGCATCACCGGCAACGGCCTCAAGACCACCGACGCCATCGTTGCCGAATTTCCATTGAGCGATGCCATCGCGCCGCGCATCGACGCCTTCGAAGCCCTCATGGACGCGCAACTGGCCACTGGCGCCCATGCCCTCGCCACGCACAAGGGTTAAGCGAAGTCCGGTTTGAAGTTTGCAAGGCACCAAAGAGGAGAACCACCATGCCCGTAATTATCGAAATCCCCACCGCCTTCCGCCGCTTCACGGATGGCCAGCCTAAAGTAGACTGCACCGCCGTCACCATCGCCGAAGCCCTGAACCAACTCACCGCCAAGTTCCCCGATCTCGGCCGCCATGTGCGCGACGATCAAGGCCAGATCCGCCAATTCCTCAACGTCTATCTCAACGACGAAGACATCCGCTTCCTCGGCGGCGAATCCTGCTCCATCAAGGACGGCGACCACGTCCTGCTCGTCCCCTCCATCGCCGGAGGAACTTCGTAGTTAGGCTTGACCGCTCGCCGCCCATCTGAAAAGCTTTTGGTTGGAGAGTCCCAATGCCGTACTTTGCCCTGATGTACGAAGTCGTTGATGATTTTGTCGCCCGCCGCGCTCCATTCCGCGACGACCACCTGCGTCTGGCCGCCGAATCCCACGCTCGCGGCGAAATCGTCCTCGCCGGAGCGCTCGCAGATCCCGCCGATGCCGCTCTGATTATTTTCCGATGCGCCAACCGCTCTACTGCCGAAGAATTCACGAGCCGCGATCCCTATGTAGTCAACGGTCTGGTCAAGAAATGGACCGTGCGGCCCTGGACCGTCGTAGTCGGCCAACAACCTGATCCGCCCTCGCCCGTCAGCGGGCGCTTGCAGTGATCGCGCGCGTCTGGTGCGCCAGAGCCACCCACGAAACACTGAACGCATATCTGAAACACTTTTCGGAACAAGTGCTAGCCGAACTGACAAAATGCGATGGCTTCGCCTCAGCGATCCTTTTCACCCGTGCCGTCGACGGCGAAAAAGAAATCACCGTAACGACTTTCTGGAAATCCACAGAGGCTATCGATGCGTTCGCAGGTTCTGACCGGGATGCAGCCGTGGTGGCCCCGCCAGCCGCCGCGCTACTAAAGAGTTTCGACCGCCGCGTCCGTCACTACACCGTCGACTTGGCCCTCAATACCGAATCGATTTCGGCTTTTCCCTGCGGGAGTTAAGCTCCGGGCTTTTCCCACTTCCCCGACTCCGCCGAGCGAAACACCGCGTCAATCACCCGCATATTCGCAATCGCATCTTCCAACGGCACCGGCACCTCGGTGTTTTCCCGAATCGCCCGCGAAAACGCATCTCCCTGAATCGTGTACTGGTCGCACGCCGCAATTGTCTCCGCGCGAATCCCCGAGCCCGCGAGATCGCTCCCATCATCCACAAAAATTCGCGTCGGCTGATCTATCGGCGCGTTGAACGGAATCTCGATCTCGATGCGCCCCTTCGTCCCCAGAAATTGCATCCTCTGATACGGCACAATCTGCGTCCCGCAAGTAAAAATTGATTGCCCGCCGCCAAATTCCAGAATCGCCGACGCCAGCCGGTCCGTTCCAAATTCCGGGTCGCGCTCCATCACCCCGCTCACTCGCAACGGCTCTTCCCCAAACATGAATCGCGACATCGTGATCGGGTAGCACCCGATATCCAGCAGTCCTCCGCCGCCCCACTCCGGTTTATGCCGCACATTCTCCGGGTTCCGGTTGAAGTAGCTGAAGAAACCCGTGATCGCGCGCAGCTCTCCGATCCGTCCTTCGCGAATCAACTCACGCGCACGCAACCATTGCGGGTGCGTCTTCACCATGAACGCTTCGCCAATCTTCACGCCCGTACGCTCCCGAGCCGCCAGCAGCGTCATCGCTTCCGCGGCGTTCAGCGCGATCGGCTTCTCGCATAGCACGTGCTTCCCCGCTTCCGCCGCCTTGATAGACCACGGCACGTGCAGGTGATTCGGCAGCGGATTGTAGATCGCTTCAATTTCCGGATCGGCCAGCAATTCCTCGTACGATCCATACGCTTTCTCAATTTTCAGCCCGGAGGCCGCCGCCTGCGCCTTTTCCAAATCTCGCGAAGCAATGGCAGCAATTTCGCTCCACTCGCCGTTCTGCATTCCCGGAATCACTTTGCGCACCGCGATCGACGCCGCTCCCAGCACGCCCCATTTCACTTTTTCGCGCCGCGCCTGCTGTTCAGCCATCGCCCTCACCCGCGCACCTTGTAAATCATTTCGGCCTCACATAGTAAATCACTCCCGCGTTGTCATCCGAAAGCAGGAAGGAGTCCTCGCTCAGCGCAAAAATGTCGCAGGGCCGCCCTCGCACCGTGCCCCCCTCCTTGAATCCAGTAATAAAATCCTCCACTCGTCCCGCGCTGTTCACGCGTACCACGCGGTATCCCCGATCCAGTTTCTGGTTGCTTGCACCGTGCAGCGCTACTAGAAATTGGCTTCTCAACGTCGCTTCCGTGGAGTTGACTCCGAAATAATTCAGACCCAGCGGAGAACTGTGCGCCGCAAAAAACGCGAACGCATCCGGCGCGTTCGAACAAACCGTCGGTGAACCTTTTGACGGAAACGTGGAGTCTGCCCCGGCTCGTCCGCGCGAGTAATAGCAGTACGGCCATCCATAATCGACGGCGCTTCCAGTATTCGCTCTCTCAGCATCCATGCCGAACAGCACATCGTCAGGCGCATCGTCCCCCAAATGGTCCGCGCCCATATTCGTCAAAAACAATTTCCCCGCAACATAACGCATCCCGACGGCATTCCGCAAACCCCGGGCGACGACGTGCTGATTCTTCCCGTCCGCATCCATCACCGACAGCGTGGCGCGGATTTCTTCTTTTTCTTCGCATGCATTGCAGCTACTGCCCACCGTTACGTACAGCCGATTCCCCGGCCCAAACGCAATCGTACGCGTCAGGTGCCACCCTCCATACTTGTAGCTGAGCCCATAATCTGGATACCTCGCCAGCACCTCCGGTTGCGAAGATGGCGACACTTCACCCCGCGCGAATTTATACCGCACCAATCGGTCGGTCAGCGCCAGGTAAAGCCAGCCTTGTCCCTGGCCATCCGTATAAAAAGCAATGCTGTTTGGATTGCGCAGGTTTGTGAGGTACGGGACTACTCGGGAAAATCTGCCGCTCGTCTCATCGAATCCATCAAGAATGTAAACCGCGCCCATCGAATTGTCCGAGAGGTCGTGCATGGCAGTTACAAAGATGCGTCCATCCGGCGACCGGGCCATGAACCGTGCGCGCTTCAGCCCTTCAGCGGCGGGTGAGATCGCAAACTCCGCAGGTAGCCACAACCGAAACGAATCCTTGCCTTGCAATCTGATGCTGTGCGGCTCCAGTTTCAGCGAGGTTTCAGTAGCAGGAGAACAAAACAAAGCAGCAGGCATGCAAAGAACGCAGAAAATCGTTAACAGCCCACTCCCAATTCGCTGCCACCCGTCACAAATCGCATTCATCGGAACGGACTCATCTTAACCGGTCATCGGGTCGATCGAGCGAGGGGAAATTTCGCCAGACTCATCAACCAATACAAGTCAGTCGGAGGGTACCCCATCTTCGGTATTTTGGAGGGTGGGCCTTGTAACGTGGAATCATCAAGCTCCCAACCGCGAGCACAAGATTCTTTCTTCTCCCCGGCTGCCCACGTCCGATTTTGCACATGGGGATTTTGACGTTCACCTGCTGTCAATCTGCGTAAACCAGAGGACTGCAAAAACGCCGCATAATAAAATACATCAACGCTTCTTCACCGCCTTCGTCCGCTCGAATCTATCCGCGTCGCTCTGCACCCGCTTCAAATGACGCTTCAGGACCATCCCCGCCATCTTGGGAGTAAAAAACGTGTGACCTGCCCTCACCGCTTCCACCGCGGCAACCAGGTCGCGCGCCGCTTCGCTCTTCAGCACAAATCCCTTCGCGCCCGAATCCAGGACCTCGGCGATGACTTGCGGCGCGTCGTGCGCAGAGAGCATCAATATTTTCGTCTCCGACCCGTGTGAAAGAATCAGCCGCGCGGCCTCCAGGCCATTGAGCTTGGGCATTGCAATGTCCAGCACCGCTACGTCCGGCTCCAACTCCAGCACCATTTCTACCGCCGCTGCTCCGTCCGCGGCTTCGCCCACCACCGACAAGTTTTTCTGCCGCTGTAGCAAAGTCCGCAAGCCCAATCGCATGATCTCGTGATCGTCTGCCAGAACCAGCCGAACAGGTTGCACGTGGGCACCTTAGCTGATGATGTGCGGCCTACGGACGCCGCAATATTCCCCCTTACCTATCACGGAATTCGCCTATCGGCCATCAGGAATTTACTGCATATCGCAGAATTGACGCGCAGGCTTCCCGCAAATTCTTAGTACTGCCGTACCGTAGACGGAAAATCCGCATCGGCACAGAGTCAATGAAGTAAACGGAAAACATCATGAATACTTTGAACTTACGCGATGCCGTCAGGCCCTTCTGCCCAGTCCACCATTGGCGCATGGCCTACGACTCCGGCAGCACCAAAGTGGCTGACTCATATCGCTGCGCCCACGCAAAATGCACCGTCCACTTCACGCCGGGTGAAGGCTATTTTGAAGCCGAAAATCTTTCCGACGCCGCGGACTTCCACTCCCGCATCGAAAACATTTCATGCACACACGATAGCGAGCACCATCCCTGCGTCGTGGGCTACGCCAAAGAATCGCACGCGGAGCAAACGGTGGAATGGCGCTCCTGGAAATGCTCCGCGGAAGGCTGCGACTTTTCAACTCGGCAGCGTCTCGATTCCGTCGAGCCCGTCGGCCATCCATCGCACGAGCACACCAGCGCCGCTCGGCAATACGCCTTCGCCGAAAGATAAATTCTCCGCACTAACCAAACGCTTCAGCGCGATTTTGTTCGGTGTGTTTCCGGCTTGCCGCGCTTCTCTCTGAAGAAATACACGATCGCCCCGAGCACGATCGAGAAGAACACAATCCCCGCGGCATACGCCGCAAAAGCCCCGCTCCAATCCACATGCGCCGCTGGAATCTGCGCGTAAGTCGACGACCATACCGGCGCGTATCCGATAGTCTGGTGCAGATTTGGGCTGTTCGTCTCCGGCTGCGTCCACGGTGCGTACACGCACAAAATCAGCAGCCCGATAATCATCAGCGTAAATGTCACGTAGTAGAAGCGATGCATGGCCATGAAGTATCACACCTCATGCCAATTTAGGAAAGCTCCCCGACTATCCAGCGCTTCCCCGTGGTGCTAAAATCATTGTCAGTCGCCATGCCACCCAAAACCCTCTATCAAAAAATCTGGGACGCGCACGTCGTCCGCGAAGACCCCGGTCAGCCTTCCATCATCTATATCGACCGCCACCTCATTCACGAAGGCACCTCCCCGCAAGCCTTCGCCGGTCTCCGTGCCGAAGGCCGCAAAGTCCGCCGCCCCGATCTCACCTTCGCGGTGATGGACCATTCCGTCTCCACCACCGACCGCACCCTGCCCATCCTCGACCAGGACGCCAAGCTCCAATTCGACGCCCTCGAAAAAAATTGCCGCGAATCCGGCGTGCGTCTGTTCGACATGAACAGCAAAAATCAGGGCATCGTGCACATCATCGGCCCCGAGCTGGGCATCACCCAGCCAGGCCAGACTATTGTCTGTGGCGACAGCCACACCTCGACCCACGGTGCGTTCGGCACCCTGGCTTTTGGCATCGGCACCAGCGAAGTCGA
The DNA here is from genome assembly GCA_038238965.1 of Candidatus Acidiferrales bacterium. Taxonomy (GTDB): domain Bacteria; phylum Acidobacteriota; class Terriglobia; order Acidiferrales; family UBA7541; genus Acidiferrum. The sequence continues at coordinate 14,020 of JBBSFG010000020.1, forward strand.
GCACGTCCTCGCGACTCAGTGCCTCGTCCAATCGCGTTCCAAGACCATGCACATTGTGGTCAACGGCAAGCGCCCCCACGGCGTCACCGCCAAGGACATCATCCTCGCCATCATCGGCAAGATCGGTATCGGTGGCGGCACCGGTCACGTGGCCGAGTTCGGAGGCCAGGCCATCCGTGAACTTTCCATGGACGGCCGCATGACCGTCTGCAACATGACCATCGAAGGCGGCGCGCGCGCCGGAATGATCGCGCCCGACGAAACTACTTTCGCCTACCTCGAAGGCCGCCCCTTCGTGCCCCGTGGCAAAGCGTTCGACGAAGCAGTCGACCGATGGAAGCAACTCACCACCGATGACGGCGCAAAATTCGACACCACCATCGAACTGCAAGCCTCTGAAATCGCACCGCAGGTCACTTGGGGCACCAATCCCGGCATGGTCACGGGAGTTACCGACCGCGTGCCAGACCCCGGCTCCTTCAGCGATCTCAACGATCAGAAAGCCACCGCGCGCGCCCTCGTCTACATGGGCTTAAAAGCCGGAACGCCGATCGTCGACATTCCCGTCGACCGCGTCTTCATCGGCTCCTGCACCAATTCCCGCATCGACGATCTCCGTGCCGCCGCGCATTTCGTGGCCGGCAAACACGTGGCCCGCAACATCAAGCAGGCCCTCATCGTACCCGGCTCGCGCGGCATCAAAGCCCAAGCCGAAAAAGAAGGCCTCGACAAAATTTTTACCGCCGCCGGATTCGAATGGCGCGACGCTGGCTGCAGCATGTGCATCGGCATGAACGCCGACGTCCTCCCCCCGCACGAGCGCTCCGCCAGCACCTCGAACAGAAATTTCGAAGGCCGCCAGGGCAAAGACAGCCGCACCCACCTGGTCAGCCCGGTAATGGCAGCAGCCGCCGCCATCGCCGGCCACTTCGTCGACGTCCGCGATTTCGCCGTGGAATCGGTAGAGTAATTTATGAAACCGTTCATCACCCATACCGGTCTGGTAGCACCGGTCGATCGCGTCAACGTCGACACCGATCAAATGGTGCCCAAACAATTCCTCAAAGCCCTCACCCGCCAGGGCTTCGGCCGCATCCTCTTCTACGACTGGCGCTACCTCCCCGGCGAGAAACCCAATCCCCAATTCGTTCTCAACTTCCCGCGCTACAAAGGCGCCTCCGTCCTCCTCGCCCGCGCCAACTTCGGCTGCGGCTCCAGCCGCGAACACGCCCCCTGGGCCATCGGCGACTACGGCTTCCGCGTCATCCTCGCGCCCAGCTACGCCGACATCTTCTACAACAATTGCTTCAAGAACGGCATTCTCCCCGCGGAGCTGACCGAGCAGCAGATCGAAGAACTTTTCCAACGCGCCGCCAACGAGGAAGGCTACTCGCTCACCATCGACCTGCCCAACCAGACCGTCAGCGACAATCACGGCCTCGTCTACAAGTTCGAAATCGCCCCATCCCGTAAGGAAGTCCTCCTCCAGGGCCTCGATGACATCGGCACCACTCTCAAGAACGAACCCGACATCACCACCTACGAGAAATCGCACGCCTCCACCGCCACCATGTTCGAACCCGTAGATGTAAAAAATTATTCCGCGCCTCGCTGAATTTCTTCCACGCCTCACTGAATCCAATTTCTTTTTACGAGTATTGTCTGCCCCTTTCCACAAAACGCCCGGGACATGCCGTCTCGAATCCCGCCGCCTTTCGGCGGGCGAGGGATCTGCTGTTTAGTCCGCAATTTGCTTATCCACGCTCGACCCTAACCACCACAGCGTGAACTTGCACCGTATCTTGAAGCGCGGGCAACCCTGCCAACCCTCAACTCTCGTACCTCGACCCCCATCCAGCTAAAATAATTCTCCTCTGGATTGAAGAAACCATATTGACTCTCACCCTCCAGGACAGGTACGGTACTTGCAACGAGGGGTCTCGGTTATTCCGGCAATTCCGGAATAGCTACTTAGCTGTTATTTCAGGGGCCCGGTAAACCGGGTGGGGAGAAACTATGAACCGCAGAATCATAGGTATAGTCTCGTTTTTTGTTGTTCTACTTCTTTGTGCTCCATTCTTCGTAAACGCTCAGGAAACCACCGCCGACATCACCGGCCGGGTTAAAGATCCCAACGGCCTGGCGGTCAACGGCGCCTCGATCTCGGTCGTCAACAATGGCACCTCTGCCACTCGCGACGTCACCTCCGAAGACAGCGGTGAATTCTCAGTCACCGCCCTCCCACCTGGAATGTATAAGGTCACCGTAACCAAAGATGGCTTCTCCACCTCCGTGTACGATTCCGTGCAGTTGGTGGTCGGCCAGAAGCTAAACTTTGAGGTCAACCTGAAATTGGGCACTTCGTCTCAAATGGTGGAAGTCACCGAAGAAACTCCGCTAGTGGACTCCACTTCCTCTGAAATCCAGGGCAACGTCTCGCCCCTCGAGGTCCGCAATCTGCCGGTAGTCGACCGTAACTTCGCCGGATTGATGAGCCTGGTTCCCGGTGTTCGCCCCGCCGAAAATTTTGACCCCACCAAGACCCGCTCGGGAAACGTCAGCGTGAACGGCTCTGATGGGCGAGCCGTCGATTACAACGTGGATGGCGGCGACAACAAAGATAACGTCATCGGTGGAATCGTTCAGAACTACACCATGGAAGGCATTCAGGAATTCAACGTGGTCACCGACCGTTACGGTGCTGACTCCGGCCGCGCCGTCGGCGCCGTCGTCAACGTCATTACCAAGTCCGGTACCAACCAGGTTCACGGCACGCTCTTCGGCCTGTTCCAGAACAGCGGCTTAAATTCCAAGCCCTTCACAGTCCCGGCCGATCAGCCGAATCCGAAATTCCACCGTTACCAGTACGGCGGCTCGGTTGGCGCGCCCATCATCAAAAATAAGCTTTTTATCTTTGGCGCTTTCGAACAAAAGCGCGAACCGGGAAACATCACCATCGAACCCAATGCTTTGGCCGAACTCCAGACCTTGGCCGCCGCTGCTCCGGACCTCGCCTCTCCGGTCAGCCAGCTTCCCTTCCCGTACATCGACGACCTGGTGACCATCAAGGGCGACTGGCATATCAACGACAAGCAGAATGCTTACATTCGCTACGGCCGCGAAAAGTGGACTAATCCAAACGATCAGCTTGGCAATCCCTTTGTCACCGATCTTTCACAGTCCAACAGTGACATCAACCAGTTCCACAGCCTGGTTCTTTCCCACAATTGGGTCATCAGCCAGAACAAGATCAACACCGTGGCTCTGCAGTTTCAGGATTTCTTCAACGGCATCCTGCCTGCGCCGTCACGCACATTTAGTTTGCCAACGGAAGACGGCGGCATGGCCATCAACCCGGAAATCTGCTTCAAGCCCAACCCCGGATGCGGCGGCGGCGCCCCCGAAGTTGAAGTCGGTCAAAACGTAAACGTGCCGCAGAGCACCTTCATACGCAAATACCAGATCCGCGAGGATTTCGGACTGATCAAGGGCAAGCACAGCATGAAGTTTGGCGCCAACTATATCTATCTCGCCAAGCTCGGCGGCTCCTTTTTCTTCGGAGCCAACGGTTACCAGGTTACCTTCCTCGATGACCCCAGCGTCATCCTCGGCAACCCTGGGCTTTACCCGCAAGGGTTAGCCACACCGGGCGCCGTGCAGGAGCTTACCTTTAGCACCGGCAGCGGTTCCACCGCACAACCGCCGGCCCATTCCATCGGCCTCTATTTCCAGGACGACTACAAAGTAACTCCGCACCTCACTTTGAACCTCGGCCTTCGCTGGGACGCCAACCCGAAATTTCTCGTGCCGCAACTCACCAACGATCCGCTCTCCACCAATCGCGCCATTGGTGTCTTGCGTGATCTGCTCGCTGCGAATGTCACTGATCCAGTGGCCGCGGACGGGGTCGCCACTGCACAGGACTTGGCTGGCAACGATTCTCTACTACGCAAGAACACCGCAAGCTGGAAGGAATTCCAGCCGCGCATCGGTTTCGCGTGGGATCCCACCGGGTCCGGCCGATTTGTCGTCCGTGGCGGCTACGGCGTCGCGCGCGATCAAGTGTTCCAGAACCTCACACTCTTTTCGATCCAGCAAACCAACCACACTCTCTACCAGACTGCACTGGACCTCAACAACCCGACCGGGACGGCCTGCACACCCGCTCCGGGTGGTACGCCTGAAACCGACTTGTGCCAGTTTCAATTTGGCGTGACTCCGCTTCCTTCACCCAATTTCTCGCCTACCGATCTCGCAGCTGGCGGCACCGGTCGAATTATCGATCCCCGCCTGGATGATCCCTGGTCGCAGCAAATGTCCATCGGAGCAGCATGGCAGTGGACCAAGGACTTTGCCGTTTCCGCCGACTACTACCACGTCATCGGTAACCATGAACCTCGCGTTTTGCAGCAGAATCCCAAACTGTCTTCACTCTGCGATCCCACTTTCCCAACGGCAAACCCTGCCGACCCGCGATGCGTCAACGGGGCCGGTACCCGTTTGCTTGACGCCGCTTTCGTCGATGCCGGCCTGGAAGTTCCGGGCGGCACTCCGCGCATCGGCGAACTCCGCGATTATTCCACCAACTCGCGCTCGCTCTATGACGGCATCAATCTGACCCTGAAGCGCCGCTTCAGCCACAACTTCCAGTTTGAGGCCAGCGACGTAATTTCCTGGGCGCGCGGTTGGGGCGGCCAACCCACTTCTTCCTACGGGGGCAGCAGTCTCAACATCACTCCCGATCGCGAGTTTCTGCCGGGTGAATTCGGAGCCACCAACTTCGATGAGCGCAATCGCTTCACCGCCAGCGGAGTTTTCCAACTCCCGTATGGATTCGAAGTTGCGCCGATCTTCCAGGCCTCCACGGGTCGCCCCTATACTGCGCTAGCCGGCCAGGATTTTGACGGCGACGGCCGCTCCACCATCGACCGCGCCTGCACAGATGGCAGCGCCACGCCGGGCTGCACCGAGGTGCGTCCCGACACTTTCCGCGGCAAGCCCTACATCGAGCTTGACCTGCGTACCGCCTACGTCTTCAAGATTCACGAGAACATGAAATTCCGCATCATTTGGGAAATGTACAACATCGGAAATCGCTCGAATTCCTGCAACAACGTGGATACCAACTTCTACGGAGGAACTTTCGGCGCCCCGCAAGGTTATTGCGGCGGCCAGGGACCGGGAGCCACCTTCGGCGGACCGTACCGTTCGCAGTTCGGTTTCCGGTTCGAGTTCTAAACTACCAGCCTCAACCTGATTCACCAGCAAAAGGGGTGCGCGAGTTCCGCGCATCCCTTTTTTTTATGCCCTCTCACCCATCGGTTCCGGCGATTCAGGCGCCGCCGCAGGCCCCAGCAATTCCGCGATCAATATCCCAGCCAGTACCAGCAGCGCACCCACTTTTGACCGTCCATTCAACCGTTCCCCGATCACCAGAAACGAAGTAATCACCGTAAACACCGGCTCCAGCGTAAAAATAATCGCCGCGTGGCTTGGCGTGGTGTATTGCTGCGCCCATAATTGCGTGGAGAACGCGATCGCCGTCGCAAACACCGCGCAGATCACAATGGCCGCCGCCAGCTCCCATCGCCACACAATTCGCACCGGCTGCCACGCCGTCAGGGAGGCTGCCGCCGTCGCCGCCCACGCCAGCGCCGCGCACGCGCCCACCTGCAACACGCTCAACGCCGCCACCGAATGCCGCCGCGTGTAATCCCCCACCAGAATAATGTGTACCGCGTACAATCCCGCCGCGCCCAGCGTCAACAAATCCCCGTGATTCAGCCGAGCAAAACCCTCCGCCGGAACGGTCAGCAGGTACAATCCTCCCACCGCCGCGAGTGTCCCGGCATAAATCCACGCCGTCAGCCGCCGCTTCCAGAAAATTCCTAGTAGCAGCGGCACCAGCACCACGCTCGACCCGGTCACGAATCCCGATTTCGCCGGCGTCGTATATTGCAGCCCCGCGGTCTGAAACGCATACCCGCCAAACATGAACAACCCCAGCGCCGCGCCAGCAAAAACTTCTTCCCTCTTCAAATTCCGCAACCCCGCCGGCCGGAACAATGCCATCAACAACGCCGCCAGCGAAAACCGCACCGCCAGAAACAAAAACACCGAAATATGATCGAGCGCACCGCGCACCACCACAAACGTCGCCCCCCACAGCAGCGAACAAAACGCCAGCGCCATGTCCGCGCGTGCTCTCCGCTCAATCACAAAATTCTTCCGTCAGTTAAGAGAATTGTCACAAGTTAACGAATGATATTGTGCAAACACAACAATAGTGGAGACACAACAATAGAAGTGCCAGCTCAAAAATTCAGCAGCTACCGCAGAATATTGGTTCGTTATGAGATTTGCTGTCGCTTGATCCTGGCAACCATCTCGGCCAACGCACCCCGACCGGTCATTCCGAGACGAAGTCGAGGAATCTCTCTTCGATTGATCGCGGAGCCAAATTGCGCAACCACACAACATCGGCGCAGTCGAGGAATTTTTCTTCGAGCTCTCGGGCAAGCCCGCACACGTACCCCAGCCCTACCGCGCTTTCTCCTGCGCCAGTCCCGCTACTCCCAACAATGTCAGCAATGCCCGCTTCAATCCCAACTCCCGTCCCGCAGGCTCATACCATTCCTCCAGCGAATGAGCCCCTCCGCCGTTCCCTCCCGCTCCAATTGCAATCGCGTCGATCCCCATCGACAATGGAATATTCGCATCCGTCGACGACCGCTCGATCCGCGAACTATTCCCCACCGCTTCATCCGCGGCCCGCAACGCCGCAAGCAGCGGCGATCCGGCCGCGAGTTCCCCGCCGGGCCTGCTCCCCAGCAGTTCAACCTTCCATTGCAACTGCCCCTTCGAGCGATCCCGCGCCGACTCCGTTTCGTCGCGCACGCCCGCGCTCACGCATTCGCGCAGCGCCGCCTCCAGCCGTGCCAGTTCGTCTTCGCTTTCCGAGCGGATATCCACCTTCAGCCGAGCTTCGTGTGGAATGGAATTCACCGACGTTCCGCCTTCAATCTGTCCCAAATTAAAAGTAGTCCGCGGTGCAGCCGGCACCTTCGTATTAATGAACCGCACCGCAACTCGCACCACCGCATTGATCGGATTCACCATCCCAAAATCAGACCAGCTATGTCCCCCGGGCCCCGTAATGGTCACTTCCAGTCGCCGCGAAGCCAGCGCCTTGGTGGTCACATGCTCGATGCCCGACCCATCCAGCACAACCACCGCTTTCAGATTCGCGCGGTACGCATCCACTAGCGCGCGCATCCCACGCAAATTTCCTTCGCCTTCTTCGCCCACGTCGGCTGCAAATAAAATCGTTCGCTGCGGTCTGATTTTCGCAGCATGCATCGCACGCGCCAGCGCAACCAGTGCCGCCAGTCCCGTGCCGTTGTCGGATATTCCGGGCGCGCTCATGCGCTCGCCATCATGCCGCACCTTCACGTCGGTACCGGCGGGAAACACGGTGTCCAGGTGCGCCGCCAGAATCACCATTTCTTTATCGTTGCTACCGCGCAGCTCTCCAATCACATTCCCTGTCTTGTCCCGGTGCACCGTCAATCCCGCCGCGGCCAGCAGCGGCTCGACCGCCGCCGCCCGCGCTTCTTCGTGAAACGACGGCGCAGGAATCTCCGCCAGCCTGGCCTGCAGCTCATTTATAGAATTGAGATTTTCGTCGAACCAATCCATCGCCGCGCGCGCCAGCGGACTCTCCGCAATCCCGGGTGATTCAGGCTGGCGAGGCGACTGTGCGGCAAGAGGTGAACGCAGAGGCATGCTCATCAGAATAACCCAAAGCAGAAAGTGTTTCATCGTGGGCTTTTTACCGACGCCGTTAATTTCCTGTTGATTTCTCGCAAAGCGCGTTCACTTCCGCGTCCGTCAACACCCGCATGGATTTCTTCGCCGCGTCCAGAATCCGGTTGACCACGCTTTCGTCGGCCCGCATCCCCCGCTTCTCCAGCCAGTACACCACGTTGGAC
>JBBSFG010000021.1:0-21618 GCA_038238965.1 Candidatus Acidiferrales bacterium
CTGTTTGTGAATGGCGTACAACTGCTGGAATCGGAAAATCGCGAATACGAAGCCGTGAAGCTCGGCAAGAACCGGAGCTGGCGGATTATCGGCAGAGTTCTGTGGTGGATTCGCCACGCGAGCTAGATTTTTTCCGGCACTAGTGGACCTGCGCCGCCTTGAAGCAATTTTCCATCGCATTTACAGGATTCCCCCGATAGCAGCGCGTGCCGGGCTTTGCGAACATGCGCGTGCGGTTATTGACATCCGCCAAGTCGAGGGATAAGAGGATAGGCGAAACGCTTCGAGAAATCGGAGCAACCGGGCTGGGACGTCGTCCTCTTATCCTTCGATCTAATTGCTTCCCGCATTGCCTCACTACTGTCACCGATTTACTCCTCATCGTCAGCTTTCTAACACTTGTGTTCGGTGTTCACCTTGTATAAGTTAGCGGCGCGGAATAGGGTCGGCGTGGCGCGCGCCATCGACTCTTGAGGAGGAATGCTATGTCTGCAGACCAATCGGGGAATGTCTCCGCCGGGGGCCGCAGCACCGCGCTGGGATTGTGCTGGGTGGTGTACGGCATAGTTCGCGTGATTACCGCAGTCTGGATGATGAGTTTCGCGGGCACCGCCACAGTCATGTTCGGCGCGCTGCTTACGCGGGTGCCAAATCCCTTTTCGCTGATGAGTGCATTCCACCTGATCTATACCGGGTGGATCATCTTATCCGCCGCGAGCGGCATCTTTGGAATTCTGGCGGGCATAGCGATGTTTGCCGGCATGGGCGCGGCTCGCATGCTGGCCCTGCTGGCGGCGTTTTGTTCCATGGCTTTTCTTCCGGTAGGCACAACGTTGGGGACCTACACACTGATCGTTTTCCTGCGCCGTGATTGATCGGTTCGCGGTGAAAATTTCGACACGCCCAAAAAACAGTGAAACTGCCGGGCAGTCGCTCAGACCTGTGCCTTGCGGCTTGAATATTTACATAGGTATGGGGCGTTGGCTCTTTGGTTTTATATACCAGCAGGGCAAGTAACCGCCGTGAGGAAACCAGGAGTGCAGGCAGGTGAATGTTTGCTCGGGATTCAGCGCGTCGATCTGGTAATCGACCTTTCCTCCTTTTTCAGCGATGGCATATAGCCGGGGTGCGGTGAACGTTTCTATGGGATCCGCTGGTTTGGGGTGCATGGCCCGCAGGCGGAAGTATCCGTAGTCGGCAATGTAGGCGAGCAGCAGCGCCGCGCCCGCCGCCGTCAGCGCCAGCCTGATCAATTTCCGCATATTGCGCACGCGGATAGTGTAACGCTCACACGGAAAATTACTGCGGTGGTGTAGCGCGGGTGCGAAAGAGCTTAGTTCTCAAATTTTTTGGTGTAATTGCGAATCACAGCGTAGCACTCGCATGCGAACTCTTCCAGTTGAGGGCGATTGGTGATGCGCACGGCACCGCGGCCATACTCGATCAATCCGGCTTTCTGGAGCAGCCCGGCCGCGAGAGTGACGCTGGGACGGTCCGTCCCCAACATGGTAGCGAGAAAATCATGCGTAATTCCCAAGGTAGGCGTGGCCGCGCTGTCTTCCGCCATCAGCAGCCATCGCGCGAGCCGCTGTTCGCTTTCGTGCAAGCGGTTGCACGCGGCCGTCTGGGAAACCTGCATTCCGAGCAGCACCACATAACGATTCAGCGCTTTACGCATGTCGGGAAGCACGGACAAAAGTTTCTGAAAAACGGAACCCTTGATCCGAAAACCTTCGCCGGAAATCTGCACGATCTCGCGAAGCGCGCTCTTATGTACTCCGACAGAAAGCGCCGTTCCGGAGGCGCCCTCCTTGCCGACTATTCCTGCCTCCACGGTCTTGCCGGTCTTGAGAACCACCACGAGGGAGATGAGGCCGCAGTTGGGAAAATAAACGTATTTCAGTTTGGTATGCGGTTCGTAGAGAGTTCGATGTTCTGGCAGATCCACATGCCGCAGGTGCGGCCGAATGAGCTTGAATTCCCGGGGGGTCATGGCCAAGAGAATTTCGTTTTGGATCGCCTCCCCCTCCAAATTGGCGCGCGGATTCGTTTGCGTGGCGCGCTTTTTCTTCACGTTTCCCCCTGATCAAAAAAAAGGATCGAGTTCGCTGGCGAAAGGTTGATGTGCGTGCTGACCCTGCCCCCGCAGGTGGCTGTCTTCGTTTCTATAAGGTATCCATCGCCAGCACAAGAGCAATCATGTTCAGTAGGCTGCCCGACAAAGAGAAGCGAATTTTTACTGGAGCTTATGACGTTTTTTTCTGAGGATCGATGCGCGCGGGGGGAATCGAAAAAATGCGAATGCGAATAATGGCGCAAAAGTTTGCCGGGCGAAAACACCGCTTCTCGTTGCGCGCATGGACGAATCGAGCGCGCGAATGTTAACATCACTCAATCGACCCGGTGGGGCCGTGGCGCAGTTGGGAGCGCGCCTCGATGGCATCGAGGAGGTCGTGGGTTCGAATCCCATCGGCTCCACCAAATTTCACTTCTTCGTCAGGCAAGACCTCAGCCAAGTCCTTCAGCCTAGTCCTTCAGCGAAGTCCAGCAAGAACCTTACTGCGACGCACCGTAGCCGGCCGGATGGCGCTGGTGCCAACGCCAGGCGGATTCAATGATGCTGCGCAAATCTGATTGCTGCGGCTCCCAACCCAGGACCGCCTTGGCTTTTTTGTTGTCTGCAACTAGGCGCGGAGGATCGCCGGGGCGGCGATCCTGCATGACCGTCTTGATTTCCTTGCCGGTAATTTCCCGGGCCGCCTGAATGACTTCCAGGATGCTGTAGCCTCTCCCGGTGCCGAGATTCAAGAAGTCGGATGAGCCGCCGCGGCGCAGATGCTGAAGCGCGCGGAAGTGGGCGTCGGCCAGATCGGTGATATGAATGTAATCGCGGATGGCAGTGCCGTCCGGGGTCGGATAGGTGCTGCCGAATACCGCAACCTGAGGCCGCTGCCCGGCAGCGGCTGCGAGGATATTCGGAATGAGATGCGATTCTGGCTCGTGTTGCTCGCCGCAATTTTCCGTCGCGCCGGCGGCATTGAAATAGCGAAGCCCGACGAATTTCAAACCGTAAGCGTGGTCGTAGGCCTCCAGCACTCGCTCGAATATCATTTTCGTCCAACCGTAAGGGTTGGTGGGCGATTGCGGCGTAGATTCGGGAATGGGGACCTGTTGGGGCTCGCCGTAGGTCGCGCACGAAGAAGAGAGTACGAGCTGGCGCACGCCGGACTCCAGCAGCGCGCCGAGCAGATTTATTCCCTGGCCGACGTTGTTCTCAAAATAAACGGAGGGCTTTTCGACCGACTCTCCGACGTAGGCCAGTGCGGCGAAGTGGATGCAGGAGTCGACGCCATGTTCGTGAACGATTTTTTTGACCAGCACGCGGTCCCCAACGAGTCCCTTATAGAAAACCGCTGACTGGCTCAGCGATTCTTTGTGCCCCCGGAATAGATCGTCCAACACCACTACGGTTTCGCCCTTGGCGAGCAAAAACTCCACCGCGGCACTGCCGATATACCCCGCACCGCCAGTCACCAGGATAGCCATCCGTCGCGATACTCCTTTTCTCCTCGAGAGATTCGATTCAGGACTGTAACTTGTCCGTCCCGGGAGTGCGACGCAAATTACGATAGCGTGTAAATCTTGTGGCGAACAAAAAGCGAAAATGATAGGCTCGTTCCCTTATGGCCGTCCGTTCCTGCCGCGTCACCCTGAAAGATATGGAAGGCGTAACGCATACCGTTGAAGTGACGGCAGAAACGCTTTACGAAGCGGTAGCGCTGGGACTCGCAGCCATTCGAGGAGATGAATGGGTGATGGGCATCGCTCAAGGACTGAATGCCATCCAGGTATGCGTGAAAGATGTGCCGGTGGTGCATTCGGTGCAGTTGAAAGATTTCACCGCGTGGTTGGAACGAACGGCGGGATCTCCGAGGGACATTTCAAAACGTGCGAGGATCAAGGACATTTTGGGATTGCCGAAAGCTGTGAAGTGAGGTTCAAGCATTTTCAAAATCGAGAAGGAAAATGGTGGAGGCGGGGGGAGTCGAACCCCCGTCCGAAAAGCGCTACGAGCCGAAGACTACATGCTTAGCTCAGTTCAGTTTTTTTCGCCCGCTACGCTCAGAATGAGCAAGAAACGCAGCCAGCTAGTCCGATGGTTCTCGCCCGAGCCTTACGGACCGAAAGGCTCAAGCCAGCCCGCTGAATGACGTTTGACCCCAAGCCCGCAGGCGAGGCTTGGGCAAACGTTGCGCTTAATTAATTAAGCAGCAAGTGCCAAGTTATTGTTGGCAGTTCTAGTTTCCACCAGATTACGGGCAGGTGGCCCCCGGCATGCCTTCGGGCCGCGACAGCTTCCGTCGAAACCGTGTCGCCCCCATCGGTTACTGAGTACATCTGTTACGACTCGTGCTACGACTCGCTACAGCCCTATTATACCACCCGCGCCAAGAGGGCAAGCGGGCCGAGCCGGGAGGGCGTTCCCGGGCGCAGTTCATGGCCTCTTTGCCAATCCGCCGCGCGCGCGCGCCCGCCCTGGCCCGGGATGCGCTCGATGGCGGGCTTATCACGTAAGAAACAATTGGGCACAGCGGCACTGGTGGGCGGTTGACTCCCACCTGCGCAACTCCCAAAATCACAAAACGGGGCCATTTCAAGCGTACAGGTCTCAAAACGGTATGCCCAACGAGTCCAGTGCTATCGAGCAGGCGGTTTCGCGAGCGATTCGCGACAACCTGGAGCGCATCCAGCGCACCACGGACGAGCTGAATCAAGCCGTCAATGACGTGGTGGCGGCGTGCGCCAGCAGCAAGCCTACCAATGCGCTGCCGCCGATGTTGCGCGCGCAGGCCACCGCAGCGTCGATCGCCGCGGCACTGGAAGTCCTTTCGCGATTTGTGGCCGTAACGCTGCAGCCCAGCCCGCGCTCTCCGCTCGAAGCGGAAATGACCAAGCTGGCGTCCACAATTACGGACGAAGCCGCGCGGCCAACCCCGGCTACCGAAGCAGTGTTACGCGAGACCATGTTGCGTGAGACCACCACGGCGGTGAGCCTCGCAACGTCACACCCGGTGATTGCCGAACCTCCCAAGGCGCCGGTAAGTTTTGAGCCGCCAGCGGCGGTGCGAAAAACGGAAATTGAGGCGCCGCACAAACGGGAAAGTCTACCGCCCGAGCCCGCCGCCTTCGAACACGCCACACCGGGGCCGCTGCCTGAGGATGTTGAAGTTGGAGTGGATGCCGATTTTGACGTCAATCAATTGTCCGCCGAAGAGCGGGAATTGCACCGGCGCGCTAATCGCGTCGCCAAAGTGTCCATGCAGGACATTAAAATGCTGCGGCCGGAGCAAGTACGGCTGGGGCGCGAAAAGAAAGATTTGTGCGTTAGACTGCGTGATGACATTGAAAAGGCCCATCGAGAATATGACCGCCGCTTCCGCCCCATCATGGATCATCCGGTCGATTATTTTTACCGCTGGATGGTGGAGATCCTTGCGGACGGCGACGCGCATGCTCTCGGTGAATATCCGTACACGGTTCCCGCCGGTCATCGCTAGATCGCGAAAAAGTTTCTACGTGAAATTCCGCTCGCCCTTATCGCCTGGTGTTTTCTTAATGCGGATGGCGGCTGTGTGTCTGGGTTTGTTGCTTTTGTCAGGTGACGCGGGCATGGCTTTCGCCGCGCCACAGCAAGCCACGACGCACCGCAGAACGTCGAAGAAAAAATCAAAAAAATCCAAGGCCGCGCCATGCAAAGGCGACTGCGGCGTGAGTACTTCGGCGCCGGAAATTGCCGCCGGCGATTCCGCCACGCAAGCCCAATTGTCGTCGCTGGCGCGCGGGTTGCACACCGCGGTACCCGGTGCGTACGACAAGCTTTCCGCCTACGCGGCGAGAAATTCGGGCAACGTGGGGGGGGCCCGGGCCGCACTGGCATTAGGGTATGAGGACTATACGAAGAATCGGCTGCCACAAGCGCTGAACTGGTTTGCAAAAGCCAAGAGCGATACATTGCTCGGCGAATATGTTTTGTACTGGACGGCGCAGGCCAAGCGTTCACAAAAACGGATGGCCGAGGCGTACGCGGATTTGCTGACGTTTCAGAAGGAATATCCAAACAGCGCGATGCGCGAGCAGTTTCTGGAGGCTTTTGCGCCTACGGCGCTGGAAACGAGCCACGCACAAGCAGCCATCGATGCGCTGAACGATTACGCGCCGACGAACACGCGGCCGGCGTTGCTCCTGGAGCGTGCGCAGGCTTTCAAAGTAGCGCATCAGCTACCGCGCGCGGCCAAAGACTACCAGACGCTGTATTACAAATATCCGCTGTCGGATGAAGCCAAGGCGGCGGCTGAATCCTTGCCACAAATCGCGCGCGAGATGGGCCGGGAGTATGCGGGACCAACGGTGGAAATGCAGGAACAGCGCGCCTCGATATTTTTCGACGCGCACAAATGGAAAGACGCCCGCGTGGAGTACGAAAAAGTTTTGGCGCTGCGGCACGATCCGGAGAATCCCAAGCGCCAGCGCGCGCAACTGCGCATAGCGCAGGCGAAAATCCAGCCCAAGGGCTCGCCCACTATTTTGTCGTCATTGGCGACGCCCGATCCGGAAGTCGACGCAGAGCGCTTGTTCGGACTGTCGCAGGCATACCGGTCGGCCAAAAACGAGTCGCAGATGCTCGCGACGCTCAATGCCATCACGCAGAAATATCCGCACAGCGTATGGAGTGAAGAAGCCCTGATGGCGGCGGGCAACTATTATTGGGTGCTGCTGGATCGCGCGAGAGCGGCGAGCTATTACCAGCGGCTGGTCGACACTTTCCCAGACGGCAAAAACGCGTACAACTCGGAATGGCGTACCGCGTGGGTCGCTTTTCTGAACAAGCAGCCCGACGCCGACCAGCGGCTTATTACATTCTTGTTGAAGTACCCGGTTTCCGCCAACGCGGTGGATGCGCTTTACTGGCTGGGACGCAGCGCAGAACGCAGCGGCAATCCCGGCCACGCTCGCGCGGATTATCAAAAAGCTATAGAACGCTTTCCGCAGACGTATTTCGCGCACGCGGCCGCGAACCGGCTGAAGCAACTCGGCCCCGGCGCCCCAGACCCCTCGGATTTCCTGGCGAAAATTCCGGCTCCGCCCCCGCTGCGTGCTTTCGACGAGCCGGTTCCGGCTTCGACAGCCGATCGCTGGGCGCGGGCGCAGGCGCTGCGAACCATCGCGTTCGACGCTTCCGCGGAAATGGAATTGAAGAACGCGTACTTCGCGACCTCTTCGCCGCGATTTTTGCTGGAAGCGGCGCAAGCGGCATTCGATCAGGGCCATTTCGCAGCGGGCATGGCGTATGCGCGCATCATTCTTCCGAGCTTTGAGTCGCGCCAGATATCCGACGCGCCGATTACGGTATGGAAAACTCTATACCCGCTTCCTTACGAAGCCGCACTGCGGCGCGAGGCGGCACGCAACGATTTCGATCCCATGTTCGCCGCGGGATTGATCCGGCAGGAATCCACTTTTCAGGCAGACATCGTCTCCTACGCGCACGCCATCGGGCTGATGCAGGTGTTGCCGAAGACGGGGAAAATTCTGGCGAAGCAATTGAAACTCCGCTACAACAAAACGCTTTTGTACGATGCCAACTACAATCTACAGCTGGGCATGCTGTATATCGCCAACCTGGTGCGGTTGACGGGCGCGCCGGAATACGCCGCCGCCGCTTATAACGCGGGAGAAGACCGCATCGCGCTTTGGAAAGCGGAGCGCAATTACGACGAGATCCCCGAACTGGTGGAATCCATTCCCTTCACGCAAACCCGCGAATATGTGCAAATCGTCTTGCGCAACGCCGCCGTCTACCGGATGATTTATGGCTCCGGCACGACGGAGACGACTGCAACCGCCGTGAACCGCGGATTTTGAGCCGCCGGAAATTTCTCAAGCCGTTCGAATCTCAAATCCTGAAATCGAGGCGCCATGGAAGGTCCCAGGCTGGCCATCAATTCCTCCGGTGAGCTGACGCGGCGAATGCTTTCCGTAAAAGCGGAACAGTTTACCGAGTCGGTGATTCGCGAGATGACGCGGCTGGCGCTGGAGCACAACGCCGTAAATCTTTCGCAGGGCTTTCCCGATTTCGCCGCGCCCCTGGAAATAAAAGAAGCCGCGCGGCAGGCCATCGCCGACGACATCAACCAATACGCGATCACCTGGGGCGCGAAGCCGTTGCGCGACGCCATCGTGGAGAAATTTGCGCGCACGCAGGGCATTCGCGTCGATCCTGAGCGCGAAATTACGATTTGTTGTGGATCGACGGAAGCGATGATGTCGGCCATGATGGCGATCATCAATCCCGGGGATGAAATTGTGGTGTTCGAACCGTACTACGAGAATTATGGCCCGGATGCGATTTTGAGCGGCGCCACGCCGCGGTTCGTGAAGCTGCGCCCGCCAGATTGGACTTATGACGAGAAGGAACTGGCGGCAGCGTTCGGCCCGCACACCAAGGCCATTATCCTAAACACCCCGAACAATCCCACCGGCAAGGTCTTCACTCGCGGCGAGCTGGAATTTATTCGCGATCTTTGCGTGCGTTGGAATGCGTTCTGCATCACCGACGAAATTTACGAGCACATTTTGTACGACGGCGCCGAACACATCTCCATGGCGCAAATCGACGGCATGCGCGAGCGCACCATAGTCATCAATGGAATGTCGAAGACCTACAGCGTTACCGGGTGGCGCGTGGGATGGGCCATTGCTCCGCCGGAACCGACGGCCGCGATTCGCAAGGTGCACGATTTTCTGACTGTGGG
The DNA here is from genome assembly GCA_038238965.1 of Candidatus Acidiferrales bacterium. Lineage (GTDB taxonomy): Bacteria > Acidobacteriota > Terriglobia > Acidiferrales > UBA7541 > Acidiferrum. Next base: position 8,814 of record JBBSFG010000021.1, read on the forward strand.
TGCCGCGGCACCGTTGCAACAGGCGGGCGCGATGGCGCTGAAATCGCCGGAGTCTTACTACCAGAATCTGGCGAAGAGCTACGACCAGAAACGAGCACGGTTGCTGAAAATCCTCGTGGATGCGGGCTTTACGGTGTTCAAACCGCGCGGGGCGTACTACATCATGACGGATATTTCGGGATTTGAATTCGCCGGACGCGGCGGAGGCGGAAGAAATACCAACGACGTGGCCTTCGCGAAATTTCTGGTGGAAAAAGTCGGTGTCGCGGTGGTTCCCGGGTCAAGTTTTTATGGCAACCCGGCGGACGGGGCTTCGCAGGTGCGGTTCACATTTTGCAAAAAAGAATCGACGTTGGCCGCGGCTGAGGAACGGCTGGCGCGGTTACCCGAGCATCTGACCAATTATCACGCTTCCATATAACCGCTAGCGAAACGTCGCTAGCCGCCGAAGGCCGGCTGCAAGACAAAAATCTGTACTTTCGTGCCCAAGGATGTAAAATCCCCGTAAATTTCTGATGTGAATCCGCTCGCGACTGAGAATTCTAGGGTAGGAGGCTGACGGTCGGTTGCCCTGTGGTGGTTAGCCCCCTACCCCGCGAGTGGTCTTGCATCTATAGACGAAAGCACGCGGGGAATAGTTCCTCGCGGAAGAAAAATAATTTTGCAGGGCTTCAGATTTCGACGGTGTCCAGGTAGCGGGCCACTGCTGCGTTCCAACCCAACTCATCCGTAATAGCCTGCTGCAGCGAACGCGCGGCTACCGGCTCGCCGTGGGTGAGATAGGTTTGTTTCGGCGGCGCGGATAGGGCTTTCAGCCAGCGCAGTAATTCGCTTTTCCCGGCGTGCGCGGAGAGTTGGCTCATCTGCACGATTTCGGCATTGACGGGCACATCCTGGCCATAAAGGCGAAGCGTCCTGGCGCCTTCCTGTAGCGCGCGGCCGCGGGTGCCCTGGGCCTGAAAGCCGGCAAGAATGACAACGTTCCGCGCGTCCGGCAGGCGCTGCGCCAAGTGGTGCAGCACGCGCCCTCCCGCCACCATTCCACTGGCTGACACGATAATGCAGGAAGTTTTCACGTCATTGATGGCCTTGGATTCCTGGACGGTCCTGGTCAAATGAAACTCGCGCACGTTGAGGGGATCGCCCTGGCCTCCGGCATCGATCTTCGCGAAATCGGCGTCGTGTTCCGCGCGGTACTTCAGATATAAATCGGTGGCGCTTTGCGCCATGGGGCTGTCGATGTAGACAGGCAAGCGGGGGATCTTGTTCTGCGCTTCCAGCTCGCGCAGGTAATACATAAATGTTTGCGTGCGCCCGACGGCAAACGCGGGAATGATGATGGAGCCGCCGCGTTGCGCTACGCGATTCACAATATCCGCGAGGAGCGCGGCGGGATCGCCAGCGGGATGATCGCGGTCGCCGTAAGTGGATTCGCAAACCAGGACATCGGCGTGGCTGGACGGGGTTACCGGGTCGTTCAGGATGGGCTGATCGTAGCGACCGATGTCGCCGGAAAAGACTACGATCTTCTTCGCGCCGTTTTCCGTGATGGTCAATTCCAGGGTGGAGGAGCCGAGAATATGCCCGGCGTCGTACGCGTTCAGGCGAAACTCCGGGCTGATGTCGAATGCGCCGGTGCGAGGCGAGGGCTTCATCAACCGGAGGACGGGATCGACATCCTCGCTGGTATACATCGGCTCGTGTTCGGGGGCACGGCTGCCGGGATTTTTCTGCGCTTGCAAGGCGTCTTCTTCCTGAAGATGCGCGGAGTCTTTCAATAAGAGAGCGGTCAGGTCGATGGTCGCGGGATTCGCAAAAATCGGTCCGGCATAGCCATCCTTTACCAGCACAGGCAGCCAGCCGGTGTGGTCGAGATGAGCGTGCGTCAACGCCAGATAATGGATTGACTTGGGATCGACCGCCAAGGGCTGGAAATTACGTTCGGTGAGCTCGTGCAGGCCTTGGAAAATTCCGCAATCGATGAGCAGGCGCTTGCCCGCCGCCTCCACCAGATATTTTGATCCGGTCACAGAGCCAGCAGCGCCCAGAAACGTCAGTTTAGCCATGAATTTATCTTAGCGGATTGCCAAAGCGCGTGTAGAGCTTATTGCAGGTTGAAGGGTTGGAGGAGACAGGGGCCGATCGATGGCAAGTGAAATACGTTCTGAAGGCCGGAACGTTGATATTTTCCTGTTGTTGTCGAAACTTAAGCTCAGTGGGCCGGCCGGAATTCCACAGTCACATTTACTTCGGACTCCACCGTTTTGCCGTCCAGCAACGTCTGGTTAAATTGCCAGTCGCGGACGGTGCGCATGACACGCGGCAGTAAGGCAAAACGTCCGCTGATGGGCTTCAAGCCCTGGACGTTTCCATTTTTGTCGACGGAGGCGCGAACGGTGACAACATCGCCTGAGCCGACGCCAGTCAAGCGCGGCGTTTCAAGCGCATCGTGGGAAAGTAATTCTCCCACGGTCAACTTCGCAATCGGGTTGCGCCGATGCCACCGACTCTGTCGCGGCACTATCACGAATCGCTGCATACGGATTGATGTGCTATGGCCGCCGGGGACCGATTCCAGCGGCAATCTGAGCAAGAACGATTCGTCGCTCTTCCTGGCCACCAGCATGACGCCACGGAGGGGCGGCTGCGCGCTGGCCGGAGCTATGGATGGCAACGAGCCCGAAGCTACTGGCCGGGCAGGCGCCGGGTTGAGAGATGGCGCACTTAGAGATGAAGGGGATGCGGCGAGGCCACTGTTTCGAGGCCGCATCGCGGGGGCCGCGGCGGGAGGAGCAGGCTGCGTGCTTCCGGGGGCTGAAACCTGCGGTGTGTTGGAGGAGCGCAAACTGGAATCGACGGAAATTGTTTTCGGCATCCGCTGATCGTAGTTCTGTTCAGCGACACTCCCGGCGTCTGGTCTAGTCGCGGAAATCAGGGGGGAGGAATTCTTATCGTCGCGCGTGGGTATCAAGGCCCCCGCGGCCGGACTAGTATTTACGGTGGAGACGGGCAGCGGCGGAGCGGGCGAATTATCGGGCTTGTGCTGTTGCGGGGCTGCGGCGGTCGCCACCGCAGGCGCGGGAATGGCCGCGGGTTTGACCGACGGCAGCGAAGAGCGTCCCGGCGATACGGGATTTCCAGGCGTATATGAGGCCGCAGGCGGCTGCGGCGGTGCCGCGGAGACGTCATTTGATTTCTTAATCGCGCGAACTTCCTGGGTGGACAAAGAATTCAAAAGAGAAGCGCCAGTTTCTTGCGGAAGCGGAGATATTGCGGTGGAATCCAATGCAGCGTAGTTCGTGGTATCCACATGGAGATGCGAGAAAGCAGCATCTTGCAAGCTTGGCGCGGCCTCGGCAGCATCCGCTTTGCGGTAGACGGCCGGGTGCTGGCTATCGCTGAGCGGCCGGGAAACGGACGTGCCGGGTTGCGAGATATTTTCCCCGTTGGCATCTGCACGCGCTAACCATTGTTCAAGCGGACGGCGCCCGACGAGCATCCCAATGCCGAAACATGGAATGGCAATCCACAGAAACATCAACACCGGCGCGGACAATTTCGTCCGAGAAGTTTTTTTTCGGGGAAGCAGAGTTACGTCGGCCAGATCCCATTCGTTGTCGCGCAAACCAGTTTGGCCAGCGCTGGTGAAATCCTGATACGGCTGCGATTCGCCGCTTATGCCGTTTAAGGGAATTGTTCCCGGTTGCCGTTGCTGATTCTCCACACTCTGTTCCAGCAGGCTTGGCAACGGGCCCAAAAATTCCGGTGCCGTCCCTCCGAAAGCCTGGAGCAGGGAGTAACGCGACTCGTCGAATACTGGTGCGACCGTCGCGGCAACTTTCGGCAAATCTTGCGCAACCAGATGGACTTCGCGCACTCCTTCAAAGGCCAGCCATTCGCAAATTTGCGACCGCTGAAGGCCGGTCACATCCAGCAACTGAATGCCCGCACGTCTTTTGGATACGGTGGTCCACACGACCTTTCCGTTCACTTCAATGACCTGCGGCAATCCGTTCATGCGCACCCGGAGGCTCGAAAACGATTCGCCGCCGACAGCGATGGCCATGGAAATGGCCAATCCATCGTCGCTGGCGTTCAGGACCATTCCGCCATTGGCCGCACCGCAGGCAACGTAGACGAGAGTCTTGGGAAGAACGCGCGGATGCTGGCGACGTTCGTGGACCTGGCCCGGATCAACGAAATACTGCGTGGAAGTGCTCACGATTTCCTCACTGAGAACGGCGCCAAGCATCGGGCGCTATTCTGGTGCTGCGAGTTCGGAACGAATCCTATTGATGGCTGGGGGAAAAAGCTTCCCGTTCCTGGGCGGAAGGGGAAGTTAAGGCGGCTTACGTTTCAAGATTACACAAACCCAACAGGCCGAGCCGCCTATTGGAACACGCTGCTCAGTGAAGCGAGCCAAAACCTCCTGTTTCCCGCCGCCACGCAATCTAACCCCACGCGACGGGATAAGTTTCGAGTCCAGATGAGATTAAGTGGCTTGTTGTCAGTCCCGCTCCCAACTGGTGGCTGAGGGGGCGGGGCTTGCGCCACCGGTTTCATCGTTGGCGGCGTCCCAGTCTTTCCTGGTGAGTGGCTCAACGGGCGGCAGCTTTTTCTGTTTCAGCGATTTGTTGATGGCCGGCAGGTCCTTCGCGGCGAAATTGTCAAATTCAGCGGTGACGTCACCGAGTTCTTTTTTCAACGAATCGATGCGGGCAATCTGGTAGTCGCCGGGCCGACCCTCGTAATTGACGATATCGCCGTAGAGCGCGGTGGTCTTCTCGCGAATGCGTTCTTCACCAGTAACCGCGCCACCTTCCTTGGTGGCCACAATCTTGCGGCGCAGGTCTTCGAGCCGGTCAGCCATGGCGGACAGGCGCTTGCCCAGGGCGGGATCATTTTTCAATGCCGTGGCATGTTGCAGCAAGGCATCGTGCGCGGCATTGATGCGGTCGACATCGAAGCTCATGTCGCCCAGCAGATTGTAGACACGCATGGCGGCGTCGAATTCCACGCGGCGATCCGCTTCGCTGAATTTAGCGCGCGGATCCAAAACTACTTTGAGTTCGGTGGAGTAGGTTTCTTTTCCGCGGGTCATTTTCACGGTGTACGTTCCGGGCAGCACTCGCGGGCCCTCGCTGGCTTCGAACGCAGCGGTGGCCGCGGGCGGAACGCGCGGGGCTTTTAACCTCATCGGCCAGTTGACGCGGCTGATCCCTCGCCGGCTATTGGGCGGGAGAGTGTCGACCAGTTTGCCCTGGGCGTCGAAGATTTCAATTTTCATCTTGCCGAAAATATGGCGTTTCTTCTGGTAGTAGGTGAGCACCGCGGCGTCCGGGGGATTTGGCCCCGTGAACATGGCGCTGCCTTCCGCCCACCCTCCATTGGCGCTGAGTCGCTGCCGGGGCGTCATGCCAGGGAGGAACCCGGCTTCCTGGGACATCACCTCGGGAGTCAATTTTCGCAACGGTGTGAGGTCATCGATAATCCAGATGCCGCGTCCGTGAGTGGCGATGACCAGATCGGAATCGCGTGGATGCACAACGATGTCGCGAACCGAGACATCGGGAAATTCCCCGCCCTTGTACTGCGCCCACTGTTTGCCGCCATCGAGAGAAATCCAGAGACCAAATTCGGTGCCGAGAAACAGTAGATTGGGAGAAACGGTGTCTTCCTTGATCACGTAGGCATAGCCGCGCACTCCGCTGGCGGCGTTCACAACGGGCGTCCACGTCTTGCCGTAGTCGGTGGTTTTGTAGACGTAGGGAGCCGTATCGCCAAAGGTATGGCGATCGAAGGCCGCGTAGGCAGTGGCCGGATCGTAGCGGCTGGCCTCCACCCAGGAAACCCAGGAGGCTTTTGGCAAGCCGGCAATATTGCCTACGAGGTTGTTCCAGGTTTTGCCGGCATCGCGCGTGAGCTGCAGATTTCCGTCATCGGTGCCCGCCCAGATGGTCTGGGCGTCACGCGGAGATTCGCTGATGGAATAAATGGTGGTGTGCATTTCGGCGTAGGAATTGTCGACGGTGACGCCGCCGGATTCTTCCTGTTTTTGTTTTTCGGGATCGTTGGTGGTCAAATCCGGCGAGATGCGGTCCCAGGTCTGGCCATGATCGCGGGAGCGAAACAGAAACTGCGCGCCGATATAGATCGTGCCCGGCTCATTGGGACTCATGTGAATCGGGGCGTTCCAGTTGAAGCGCAGTTTTCCTTCCCCGTAGTTGGGTTCCGGCTTGATGCCGCGACCGGCCAGAGTGGTGCGATTCACGCGCGCGATATTTCCGCCCTGCGATTCCGCATACACGTAATTAGGATCGGACGGATCGGCGAAGGCCCAGAAGCCGTCGCCGCCGAGCAGATTTTCCCAACGGCTATTGGCAATGCCGCCCGGATACTGAGAGTCGCCCATCCACACACTGTTGTCCTGCAGGCCGCCGTAGACATGGTAGGGATCGTGCATGTCCACGCTGACGTGGTAGAACTGCGAAATGGGCAGATTAGTACCCTTCCACCAGGTATTTCCGGCGTCGTAGGAATACCAGAGCCCGCCGTCATCGCCGGCAATCAAATGATCAGTATTGTCCGGATTCACCCACACATCGTGGAAGTCGCCGTGGGCGCTCTGAGAAATAACGCTGAAACTTTTACCGCCGTCCTCGCTCATGATCAGCACGAGGTCCGGCTTATAGATTTTGTTTTCGTTTTTAGGGTCCACGATCAGATTGCCAAAATAAAACGGACGCCAGACCATCCAGTTGCTGCGATCGCGCTCTTTCCAGGTTTTTCCGCCGTCGTCGGAACGGAAGAGCGCGCTGCGGTTGGATTCGATCAAGGCGTACACCACCTCAGGTTTGGATGGAGCGACGGTTACCGCCACGCGGCCCCAGGGCTTGGCGGGCAAACCCTCCGAAGTCTTTTCGTCCAGATCTTTCCAGGTGGCGCCGCCATCGGAGGACATAAACAAGCCGCTGCCGCTGGGGGCGGTGGAGTTTTCGCCGCCGGAACGGAACGTCCAGCCCCTGCGGCGGAAATCCCACATGCCGGCGAACAATATCTTGGGATTTCCGGAATTCATGGAAATCATGGAGCAGCCGGTGGAAAGATTGGCGCCCTTCAGGATCTTATTCCAGGTGGTCCCGCCGTCGGTGGTCTTGTACAGCCCACGGTCTTCGCTGTCGCTCCATAGTTTGCCGGGCACGCAAGCGTACACGGTGTTGCCATCGGTGGGATCGATCAGGATTTTGGAAATCCGCTCGGAATCTTTCAGGCCCATGTTCGTCCAGTTTTCGCCGCCGTCCGTGGACTTGTAAATCCCGTCGCCGATGGAGACGCTGTTGCGCGTCCACGATTCGCCGGTCCCTGCCCAGATGGTCTTGGGAGCTTTCGGATCGATGGCGATGGCGCCGATCGACTGCGCGGTCTGCTTATCGAACACCGGCTTGAAGGTAGTGCCCCCGTTCACGGACTTCCACACGCCGCCGCTCGCAGCCCCGATATAAATGGTAAGCCGATCGTTTTCCTTGACCGCGGTAAGCGCGGCGATGCGGCCACTCATGGTGGCCGAGCCGATATTTCTGGCGCCCAGCCCGGAGATCGAATCCGAGTCGTATTTCACCTCCTGCGCGCGCAACAGCAAGGGACAAAGCGCAGCGACAACGAGGATTCCGGCAATTAAGGAACAGCGGGTCGCGTTCGACATTTCCATTACGTCCTTGAACTGAATTTTTTGAAGATTGGAAGCCATATCAGAATTTGTAAGCTGCTTGCGCGTGAACACAGGCGACTACTTCCCCGGCTCTTTGGCTTCGGGCTTGGACACCGGCATCTTAAAGAGCGAGTCATCCAGCGGAATGTTCAGCTCGATTTTCTCGACGGTATATTTCGTGCGCTCCGGGCTCCCTTTCGGGCCGCCTTCGAACGCGAACGCAAAATACAGGCCGTTCACCTGCTCATAGTCGCCGTAATATGTCTCCGAAAATTGCACCGCTCCACGGATGCTGGTCTGGTTTTCCATCTTGATTTCCAGAAAAGAGTCGGCGTCCAGGAAGTAATAACGCACGTCGCCATTCTTGAGCGTGAGTCTTACCTTGTAGCAATCCGTGCCTTCCACGGAGTCGTGGCCCACCAGTTCGGCCTTGTGCCCTTTTTCCTTGTAGTCGACGAGCGGGCCATCGATGTCCGCGTCAATCTGCAGACTCTTCAGATCATCCTGCGATAGCAGTTCAGCGTCTTTGCGGCCGCCAAAGGGAGATACCTGCCAGCCAATCTTGCCGTCGTAAGCCTGAATTTGCGCCAAGCCTTGAATGATGGCTTCTTCCCGAACCATGTCAGGACGCTTGTTTTCCTGGAGGAAACCGGCGCGGAAAGACCCTTGGCTGAATTTTCCGGTGGTTCGAATGGTGCGCACGGACTTCAGCTTCTCCAAACCGCCATGGGCCTGAATGTTCTTGGCAATGACTTCATCGACGGTCTGGGCTGATGCGCCCGGCGACCAGAGCAATGCGAGCAGCAGCGCCGGAAGCAAGACAAGGAATGGGCGGCGGCAGATTGACCACCGCTGCGAGGAAGCTTCAATTTTCATGGATTTCTCCGGGAGTGACCACACAAACCTTATAACAAAGTTAGACGTGCCGATAGGGCGAAGCTCTTCATCGGTGGGACGAAGTGGATCGCTACCTGGTGAGCAGGTAGGAACTATCCTTCATTTGCAAGGAAAAGGAAAACTCATCATGGGCGTCCGACTTTTGGTATCTTAGCTGGGTTCTCGTGACTTTCGAGGCAGGGCATGAACGCTTTTCGGGAGCATTGGCAATGACCAGGTACATTTCCGCCGTGCTGGCGCTGTTCCTTTGTTATACGGGAAGTTTGCGCGCCCAAGCGGGACCGGAACAGGGCGGGCATGAGCTGCAAGTGTGGACCGGCGGAGGGCATGGGACAAATGGGAGCCAGTCTGGCGACGGCGTATTTAATATTGGCGGACGGTTAGGCTGGATTTTGACCGCGCCGCACGGGCCGGGCTTCTTGCGAGGGCGTTTCGAATACGCGGTGGACGTTGTGCCGCTTTTCCTGGTGACGCAGAGCAACGGTACCGCGTATGGGGCGGGCGTCAACCCGTTTGCGCTGAAATGGAATTTCGCGTCAAACGGAAGCGTGGCGCCCTATGTGGACATTGGGGGCGGCACCCTTTTTACCAACGTTAAGAGTCCCCCCGGCACCTCGCACGTGAATTTCACGACCAGCGGCGCGCTGGGAGCGCATTTCCTGCGCAGCAAATATAACTGGAGCGCGGAAGTGCGCTACATGCACATCTCGAACGCCGGAATTTCGCGGCCCAACCCGGGCATCAACACTGTTCAGGTGCGGCTCGGCTTTGGATTGTTTACACAACCGAGATAGCGATCAGGCGCGCAGGGTTGATTGCGAAAACTTTGCCGCGAAGAACATTGGGAGCATAATGCTTGCTGTTACATGTTCAGGAGCCATCAAAAATGCCAAAATCATCTGTGTTTAGCGCTCGCATGATTTTCACCGTGTGTGCTTGCGTGCTTGTAGTGATCGCCGCCATTGGATATCGCGTGGCGCGCGCGGGCGACAAGGCCCCCGCCGTAGGAACGGCGGCGCCGGACTTTACCTTGAACTCGCAGGAAAACAAGCCGGTCAGCCTGCACGATTTCAAGGGGAAGTGGGTGGTGCTGTACTTTTATCCCAAGGATTTCACCAGCGGCTGCACCGTGGAAGCGCACAACTTCCAGCGCGACCAGGCGCAATATGACTCCAGAAATGCGGTAATCGTGGGGGTCAGCATGCAGGACGCCGATTCGCACCAGAAGTTCTGCACCAAGGAAGGGTTGAGCTTTAAACTTCTGGCCGATACCGACAGCCATGTTTCCACTACCTATGACTCGGTGATGAATTTTGGAGTGACCAAGCTTTCCGCGCGCCACACCTTTTTGATCGATCCGCACGGGATCATTCAAAAGGTGTACACCGACGTGAAGCCGGAAAAACACAGCGAGGAAGTGCTGGCGGAATTGTCGGAGTTGCAGAAAGACGGATCAGCAGATTAGTTGTCGCCTGTTGCCCGAGGCGACGGTGATCAGTGGTTAGGCAGAAGCTGCAATCCAGGGATTTGCTGCAAGCGCTGGTCGGCGGTTACCAGAGTTAGACCGTACACCCTGGCGGTGGCGACCAGAAAGCGATCGCCCGGATCGCCATACCCCAACAGCGTAAAGCGCAGTTCATGGGCGACCGCCAAAGTGAAGGCAGCTTCCTGAAGATCAAGCTCGCTTAAGGATTGCTGCACCCATTCGCCGATGTCGACGTGCAGCTCCAGTCTTTTCTTCTCCACGAGCAATATCAGTTCCCAGATGCTGACGGGCGATAGCCACAACTCATTTCGCGGATCGCCCAACTCCTTCGTTACTTCAGAAGTAATTCTCCATGGTTCGAGGTGATTCCAGATCCAGATGTGGGTGTCGAGCAGAAGCTTCATTGATAGATCGAATGGCCGGCCCATTGTCGCCGGCGTCGCTCATCCGTATAAATGTCGCAGGCGCGGTTCGGGCCCATGTTCACTCTCCGGCTGCTTCCCAATCGGATTCATCCTCGATGGGGCCCACAATATCGCCGATAATGCGGCCACTGCCGGACATGGTTCCGAGGCGGCGCACGGGTTTAAGGGCGCCGGGAGCGACGATTTCGGCAATGGGATGGCCGAAGCGCGTTATCAGTATGGGTTCGCCAGTTTTGCAGACACGCTCTAATACTGCAAGGCAAGTAGCTTTGAATTTGGAGATAGCCATTTCTTCCATGCAGGCCCCTGTCAGTGTTCAGAGGTTAACATAGGTTTCAGTGGCAATCAACCATGGTATGACTATGGTCAGACGTCATTCCCAGTCAGCTGAAAGCTATGGTTCGTCGTCGCCTTCGACTGTCGATGCGGGTCCGGCAGACGCTGGTTTGTCAGGCTCAATCGCTGGCTGGCCGGATTTGATGAGTTCGCTGTTCAGGCGCGGAATGTCCTGGTTGCGAATCGCAGCCCATTGGGTTTGCAGTTTTTGCAGCGCTTCCACTTTTTCACGGTAGACGGTCTCGGCTTGGGAGGTCGGCGCGGAGTCAGCGCTGTCGGCGATGGCCAAGAGGCTGCCGAAATGCTGATTCAACGTCGAAAAATTCTCCGTCTGCTTGCCGCTGGAAGGGAGCCCGAAAAAGCTGCTTTCCGGTCCACCCTGAAGCGCCGCAACTTTTTTGTCCAATGCAGAAACAGGCTCAGCCCATGAGGCGGCTCCCGGGGCCGCTGCGCGAGCACGCAATTGTTCGCGAACGGAATTCACTTGCGCGAGCAGTTTGAAGCTTTCGTTCATGCCGCGCACCGCGCCGCTCTCCACGGCAAATTGCGCGCGCAATCCGGCTTCGGGAGTTTTAATTCGCGGATCCATTTGCAGGGTCAGAGGCTGGGTGTACGTCTTGCCATCCACGGTGAGCTTGACAATGTAACGCCCGGGCAGCGCGAACGCGCCGAGCGGCAATTCCGGCGTGTCGTGGACGATGGCGGAGATGGGAAATTCGTGTGCCAATGAATCCGGAGCTGTGTAATGCAGGTCCCAGACGAAGCGGTGAAAGCCGGCCTCCGCGGAAAGAATCTGTTGCGGGCGCACCCAGTACATGGGAATGGGATTTTCCGCGGCGATTTTGTCCATGGGCTTGGGCTTGTCGCTGCTTGCGTAACTGCGCACCAGCCGATTTTGCGCGTCGAAGATTTCAAGTTTTACCTCGCCGCCAGACGCCGAGGCCAGCGAGTAATCGATAATGGCGCCGTCCGGGGGGTTCTGTCCGGCGGGAATTTCCGGCGGGAGCGGCGTGTCGGTGTTGCGGTTCCAACGGAAGCGCACAGCGGTTTGAGGCGCGTACAGATGAGCCGGAGTCTGCGCGGCTTCCGGCGTCCACTGCCGCAATGGCGTGATGTCATCGAGAATCCAGAACGAGCGGCCATGCGTTCCCACGATCAGGTCGTCGCCATGAATCGCCAGGTCGCGCATGGAAGTGTGCGGCAGATTCAGTTGCAGCGGCTGCCAGTCGTCGCCGTCGTTAAACGAGACGTAGACGGATGTTTCGCTTCCGGCGAAGAGCAGCCCCTGATGCGCGGGATCTTCCCGCACCGCATTGATGGGAGCGTTGGCAGCCAACCCCTTGGCAATTTCCACCCAGGTCTTGCCGAAATCATGAGTGCGGTAGATGTGCGGACGCAGATCATCGAGGTGAAAGCAATTGATGGCCGCGTACGCCGTGCCGGCGCTGAAGTGTCCGGCTTCGATAATGGAGACTTTGCTCCAGGGAGTAAGTTGCTGCGGAGTTATGTTCTGCCAGGATTTTCCCGCGTCACGCGTAATGTGGATCAGGCCGTCGTCAGTACCTGCCCAGATGGTGCTCGCTTCTTTGAACGAAGGCGCCACAGCATAGATCACGCCGCGATGCTTGCCCTTTTCCGGATCGGAAGCCGTAAACGCGCCGAGATTGGGTGGCGTTTCGTAGGATTCTCGGGAAAGATCGGGGCTGATCACCTGCCAGCTCTTCCCGGCGTCCAGCGTCTTGAACAGAACATTGGCGGAAAAGAAAAGCTCGTGGTGATTCAGCGGCGAAAACACCACCGGGAGGGTGCGGTCGTAGCGGTACTCGCCGCGGCGCACCGGCTCGGGCGCAATGTCGGCCACTTCACCCATACCCTGGTTAGTGCGCGTAAGGCGCGCGCCGTAAACAATATTGGAATCGAGCGGGTCGACGGCGATGTAACCGTATTCAAAGA
>JBBSFG010000022.1:0-21544 GCA_038238965.1 Candidatus Acidiferrales bacterium
CGCGAAAATTGCGCTCCTACCTGGAAGAGGACTGGAAACGCTGGATGGTGGAATATCCAGAGATGGCCACGGCCACCGGCTTCCCCGGACAGAACCGTCGATGGAACGACGATTCGCCCGCGGGGATCGAGGCGCGACAGAAACATTTGCATAACAGCGTAAGGGCATTGAAGGCAATTCCCCGCGCTGGGCTACCGACGCAGGAGCAACTGAACTACGACTTGTACGCGGAATTGTTGACCACCGCGGAAGAGGGTTTGCAATACGGCGATGACCCGCTGCCGTTTCGGCAGGTGGTACCGCAAAACAATTGGATGCCACTGACACAGATGAGCGGCATACAGCAGGGCGCCGCGGAAACTCTTTCCACGATGCCCCGCAAGTCAGTGCCAGATTACGAAGATATTCTTGCGCGCTTGGAGGGTTTAGCGGCTTCCGTAGAGCAGCAACAAGCGCTGCTGCAGGAAGGATTGAAACGCGGATACACCCCACCGAAGCTGATGCTACGCGACGTTCCGAAACAGATCGCGGATTTGATCCCCGCGGATCCAATGGCCAGCGCTTTGCTGCAACCGTTCAAGGAGTTTCCGGCCGAGATGCTGGAACATGAAAGGACGCGCCTGACCAATCGGGCAAAAGAGATTTACGTCGCCGCGGTGGCGCCTGCTTTTCAGAAGCTGCACGATTACGTGATCTTCACGTATTTGCCGGCGTGCCGGGATTCGATCGCGGCCAGTGCGCTGCCCAACGGGGCGGCGGCTTATGAGTTTCATGTGCGCTGGCAGACCACTACAAATTTAACGCCGCGGCAGATTCACGAAATTGGCGTGTCGGAAGTGAAGCGTATTCGCGGAGAGATGGACCGCGTGATCTCTTCCGCAAACTTCAAGGGAGGTTTTCACGAGTTCACGGAATTTTTGCGCAATGACCCGCAATTTTATTATTCGCGGCCTGAGGATCTGGTGGACGGTTACCGCATCATTGCCAAGAAAATCGATCCCGAACTGGCCCACTTGTTCGGCAAGCTGCCGCGACTGACATATGGTGTGACAGCCATACCGGATTTCAAAGCGCCGTCCCAAACCACGGCGTATTACCAGCCTGGCGCGCCCAACATCGGGCGTCCGGGCTATTACTTCGTCAATACTTATAATTTGCATGCACGGCCGAAGTGGGAGATGGAAGCGCTTTCCTTGCACGAAGCTGTGCCCGGTCACCATCTTCAATTGTCGTTGGCACAAGAGATGGAAGGGGAGCCGGAGTTTCGCAAGCACGTGGGCTACTCGGCTTTTGTTGAGGGGTGGGCGCTTTACAGCGAAAGCCTGGGCGAAGAGCTGGGAATGTACAAAGAGCCGTATTCGAAATTTGGGCAACTGAGTTACGAGATGTGGCGCGCGGTGCGACTGGTGGTCGATACGGGAATGCATTCGCAGGGCTGGACGCGCGAACAGGCCATTCAATTCTTCAAGGACAACACCGGCAAAACGGACCAGGACATCACCGTTGAAGTGGATCGTTACATTGTGTGGCCCGGACAGGCGCTGGCGTACAAACTGGGCCAATTGAAGATTCGCGGACTGCGCACTGAGGCGGAGAAGCGGCAAGGTGCAAAATTCGATGTTCGCGCCTTTCACGACGCGGTGCTGGTAAATGGAGCTGTCCCGCTGCAGGTGTTGAGCACCTACATGGAACGGTGGATGGCGGCTCGCACGGAGTAGCCCGCGGCGCTGGGTGATATTCTGTCGCGACGCCGGGCCAGTCCAGACACACTTTTCAGGAGACGAGCAGCCCGCCGATTATCGAACTGTATAAGTATGCCGAGAATATCGTCCGCGACGTTCCGGGAAAATAGTTTGTTCCTGAGTTAGGATAGGCCATGCTTCCCCCCTCCCCTCATGAGCAGTTGAAAGGCATCCGCGACCGCTTGGGAATTACCACGCGCGACGTTGCAGAATTCAGCCACAAGATCGCCGAGGCGGAAGGGAACCCGGAATACCAGATCTCCAACGCGTGGCTGACGCAGGTAGAAAATTCGGACTCCGTTCCAAGCATCTACAAGCTGTATAGCTTGAGTTCCATTTACCGCATCAAGTTTACCGACTTATTGCGCATTTATGGGGTGGAGCTGCAAAATCTGAATCGCCATCAACTGGCCGAACCGCTGCCGTACACGCATTTGACCACGCTGGAAGTCTACGATGCCGAGCGTACGGTCACTTTTCCGGTGCGCTTCGACAGAGCCTTTGATATCGACAATACCAGCCTGGTATCGCGCATCGTGGAATTGTGGGGCGAGGTTCCGATAGCGCTGATCCAGCACCTGGACATCCGGCACAGCCAGTATGGCTACATCGGATTAAAGGATTTCACGCTGTACCCGCTATTGCGGCCGGGATCTTTCGTGCAGATTGATTCGCGGGTGCGCAAGGTTCAACCGCAACGATGGCGCACGGAATTCGATCGAGCGATCTATTTTGTCGAATTACGCGATGGGTACGCTTGTTCCTGGTGCGATATGCAGGAGGGCCACCTGCTGCTCTTGCCACACCCGCTATCGCCATGCAGTGTACGGCGGTTGAGCTACGGTACAGATGCCGAGATTATCGGGCAGGTTACCGGAGTGGCGATGCGGCTGACGGACGGGATGGAACCTGCTGCGGAAGGCGCGGCAAAATTGCCAAAGCGAGTTTGACATTGGAAATAAAAAGCGCGGCTGCGGTGGCGTTCACGCCCAGCGGGATGGCAATGCGATAAGGCTCGAGGCGCCGCCACGCGCGAAGCAGGTCGGCCTGCGCTTCGTGGGATGATTCGAAATAAATCTGCATTTGGCTTACGAGTTCGTCGAGCGGAAGGGCCGCCACGGCACGAAAAACGTCCTGGTGGGCCAGTTTCAGGGCTTCGCCAGCCGTTTCCGCACTGAAGCGAGCTGCCAGACCGTCGTGCCGGTACTTACCAGTATTGTAGTCGCGCATGGATGCCAGATAGATCAGGCGGGCCAGACCGCACGAAAGTTTCGCAAGTGTGCGATGCAAGAAATCGGCGTACGCTTCCTGTACCGGAACGACAGTGAGTATGGTCTTCATTGTTTGCAGACCTCAACAGTGCCGGACAAAGAGGTCAGCCTTGCCAGATTCCCTGCAATTCCCTGGATTCCATCGCGTCTTTCATTACCCAGTGTGCGTAACTGAGACGCGTTGACAGGACGTAGACATATTCGGACAAGTACCGTACACGCACGGGGCCGACCAACCCAATGGAAAGCTGCAGGGCAGCGCAGGCGGCCTGCAATGAGAGATAGCGCACGTAGAGTCCCAGTTCGTCGCTGATTTCCAGATCGCTGCTGCATCGCGCAATTTGCGCGTGTTCACGCATGATGCGGTGAATGGAACCGGCCGTGGCACGTACCCACGCGCGCGCGACCGATTTGCGTTCGCGTAAAAACACCGCCTGGAGTTCCGGCAAGTTCAATTTCGATATGTACTCCCAATCGTCGCTGCCGAATATCGCCGAAACAATTTCCTTGGGACACGAAACCGATTCCTCAGCGTCATCGGAGCCGTATGGTAATCCCGCTTCCGGCAGGCAGGTGCTTTTCCACACGCGGAATACAATTAGGAGCAGTAGAGCGGCGGCAAGGATGGAAACAGTGGCTGGGATCATGGGTCAATCACCTTGCCCAGGTAGCCACGCGCGGCTTGGAGGCGACGGCGTGTTCGCGCGGCCACACGTTGATACTGTTCTTCAAGGCGCACATTCGGCACCGGAGCCGGCTGGGTTTGCGGGGACCACAAGTATACAGTCCAGAGGCTTAAAGCCAACCCATAAGTGAGCGGGCCTAAATAGTCCCAAATATGTTGGTACCGATATCCTTCTGCCGGCAGAAAGGTGAACCAAATGACACTCACGCCGATGAACAAGCCGTATCCGAGCAGAATGCCCTTGAGATTACGCCCAAACGGAATGTCATAGACGAGGAATAACGCTGTCAAAGCTACCAGCGCGATAGCCTGAACCGTGCGCAGGGCCCGCTCTATGTCGATGGTCGTCGCTTCCGCCCACCAACGTGGGTCGGTGGAAGCGTCCACCAAGGCCTTTGCAAGAGCCATGAAGAAAAGGACGCTGAGAAGGAGTCGCGCCATGCGTGCCGTGCCAGGAAACGAGGCGAGACCGAGGCGATAGATTTCGTAAACAATTCCACAGCCAATGATTACACCGATGAATTCGGTGCTCCAATAAATATAGGCGTACAGGCCTTCGCGGTAGTGGTACACGGCAAGGCGGAGGATCGATTGCGCCAAAACGAATAAGATGTAGAGATAAAAAATCGGATAGGAGGGCCTGATCCTCGTGTAGGAGGCACGCACGAGCAGTAGAATTTCGAGCCCAAAGCCAATGTACCAGAGCGCAAGGGTCAAAATTGCCATTCTAGCGGCATGCTCCCGAACCGTTTTCCGCTACAGCCTAGCACGTTGAGGGGGAGAGGCCGCGCCTCTCCCTGTTGAGTTCGGGAAACTGTGCCGAGCTACTTTTTCGGCGGCCGAGGGAACGGGTCGGTTCCATCTGCTACAAGAGTCTGGGAAGTATGGGAGTGCGTCGCGACGCGCGCTGACCGAGACGATGTATTTGAAACGTGAAGTGAGATAACCGCAAAAGCGAACAAAATCACTGCAAAAACACTGATCAATAACCTGGCTAAACGCATAGCGCCTCCTAGAAGGGTAGGGTCGACGGAAACCGCTCGTGATGCCCAAGTTCAATCGAGCGTGGGCAGGCTATCGTGAGGCTAGTGAAAGATGCACGAATGACCCGGTTTTGCTTGGGATTACAACCAAAAGTGGCCGGGCTTTCTTGTCGCAGAGGCACTCCGAGAATTCTTGTCACACCGCGTGCCTACTGCTTTCGGACGAGTGCAAGATCAGCAGCGCAATTTACAAAATGATTCTCTTAAACTTTTTTCAGGTCGGCGCGCTGCACAAAGGATATGAGAACAGATGATTTGGCTGGACGGCCTACAATGATGCAGTTTTGTTGATAATTTCGTATCAAAGTATGGACGGAGTTATCCGTATTATTCGCAAAGCTGTGTTGTGGCGGCGCGGGCGCGGAGTTGAGGCCCGCGACGGCCGCGTGGCGGGCATGAGCGCTACTCGCCGAAATGTGACTGCGGACGCCGTTACTGGTTGCCATGGTGAGCAGGATATGAATGTGTGAGCCGCATGTTCACGCAGCAATCAAGATGCCTCGTCCCAAAATGGAACAGCCCGGTACGATAAGGCTTCGTTCGGCGTGACTTCGTCGCAGGGCGGTTGTGGACACGGTATAGGCCGGCGGCGCTAAAGGGGCTCAAATGTTTACATCGGAGCGGGACGACCGCTGGATTTGCCATAATCCAGCCTGCGGAGCCGAAGTCATGGTGATAACGCCCAGCCGACTTAGGGAAGAGAACAATTTGCGATGTCGATGCGGCGGCGATATGGGCAGGAGTTACAGTGCGCCGACCGTCAGAAAACTGTATTCAGACGAGGGGCAGGAGTTGCTGCAAGATGCAGCGCTGTCTGCAGAACTTCGAATGGGCCGCTCCGAAGAGTCCAAGACCTAGACCGAATGCCTCCGGACATTACGGAACAGCAACAAAGTTAGATTCCTCTGGTGTAGGGGAGCCGTGAGCGCGAGACGGTGTATCAATCCTTCTTGAACAACACCGGAAATTTTTATCACCGGCCTGTTTACGTGGGGGCGGACATGGAGCCGAGGAATTCGGCATTGGATTTGGTCTTGGTGAGGCGGCTGAGCAAGAGCTCCATGGCTTCCACGGTGGACAGCGGGCTGAGGACCTTGCGCAGCACCCAGATGCGGCTGAGCTCGTCGGGCGGGAGCAGGATTTCATCCTTGCGGGTGCCGGAGCGCTGGATATCGATGGCCGGAAAAACTCGTTTGTCGGAGAGGCGGCGGTCAAGATTGATTTCCATGTTGCCGGTGCCTTTGAACTCTTCGAAGATGACGTCGTCCATGCGGCTGCCGGTGTCGATCAACGCGGTGGCGATGATCGTGAGCGAGCCGCCTTCTTCGACGTGACGCGCGGCAGCGAAAAAGCGACGCGGGCGCTGCAAGGCATTGGCGTCGATACCGCCCGATAGGACTTTGCCTGACGGCGGTGTGACGGCGTTATAAGCGCGCGCAAGGCGCGTGACGCTGTCGAGCAGAACTACTACGTCGCGCTTATGTTCAACCAGGCGCTTGGCTTTTTCCAAAACCATTTCCGCGACCTGAATGTGACGCTGCGGGGCTTCGTCGAATGTGGAGCTGATGACTTCGCCTTTGACGGTACGCTGCATGTCGGTGACTTCTTCGGGGCGCTCGTCGATCAGGAGAACGATGAGCGCGACCTCCGGGTGGTTGACGGTGATGGAATTGGCCATGGACTGCAGCATCATGGTTTTTCCGGTGCGCGGAGGAGCGACAATCAAACCACGCTGACCTTTGCCGACAGGGCAGAGAAGGTCGAGCACACGACCGGTCATGTTTTCCTTGGTGGTTTCCATCTTCAGGCGGCCCTGCGGATAAAGCGGTGTCAGGTTGTCGAAGAAGATTTTGCTGCGGGCGACCTCGGGGTCCTCAAAGTTGACTGCTTCCACCTTGATCAACGCGAAGTAGCGTTCGCCGTCTTTGGGTGGGCGGACCTGGCCGGAAACAGTGTCTCCGGTGCGCAGATCGAACTTGCGGATCTGCGACGGCGAAACGTAGATGTCGTCGGGGCCGGGAAGGTAGTTGTACTCCGGGGCGCGGAGAAAGCCGAAGCCATCGGGGAGGCATTCGAGGACGCCCTCGGAGAAAATGAGGCCGTTCTTTTCCGTTTGTGCGCGGAGGATCTGGAAGATCAGCTCCTGCTTGCGCATGCCGCTGGCGCCGGGGATATTAAGTTCCTTGGCGATCTTGGCGAGGTCGGTAATGTTTTTTTCTTTGAGCTCGGCAAGGCTAATGCTCATCTGATTGCTTCCTTCAACGCTTGTTTCTTTCATATGTCCTTAGCTTTTATGGGTGAAAATTGACCTAGAAGAAGCCGGATTGTTTACGAGGTTGGCGCGCAAACTGGCAAAAGCATGGAAATCAGCCAGGGAGGCAAACCAGACTATCTTCAACTGGAAGCGCCACTTAACCCCGGCCTCTGAAAGAGGAGCCCTAAAACCAGCCGCGGTTTGATGGTGCTTTAGTTGGTCAAACTTGAATCTTTCTCAGCACCGGCCACGAAAGGTTCAGTGACGGGGGCAACAGCGGGATGCTCAATCGGCACAATCAGCCGTTCCAGAGCGATCTGCAAAACTTCATCCATGGTTTCAACAAAACGGATCGTCAGACTGGAGAGAATCTCCGGCGGTATTTCCGCCAGGTCTTTCTCATTGTCCTTCGGAAGCAGTACCGTACGCAAGCCCATTCGGTGGGCGGCAAGAAGTTTTTCTTTGACGCCGCCAATGGGCAGAACTTTGCCGCGAAGGGTAATTTCGCCGGTCATGGTCACGTCGCGGCGCACGGGAATCCGCGTCAACGCACTGACGATAGAGTTGCAAATGGTGATACCCGCGGAGGGTCCGTCCTTGGGGATGGCGCCTTCGGGGACATGCACGTGAATATCAATGTTACGGTAAAAATCTTTGGGCAGGCCAAAGGTGGCGGAACGGGAACGAATATAGCTCATAGCGGCTTGCGCCGATTCCTGCATCACGTCGCCAAGTTTTCCGGTGAGGGTGAGGCGGCCTTTGCCTTCCATCAAGGTAGCTTCCGTAGTGAGCACGGTGCCGCCGACTTCGGTCCAGGCGAGGCCGGTGGTGAGGCCGATTTCGTTGTGCTTTTCGAGCCAGAATTCGCGGTATTTCAGGACGCCGAGATAATCGTTGACGTTGGCGGGAGCAATCTCGGCTTTGATTACTGCCTTAGGACCTTCGGTGACTACCTTGCGCGCCATTTTGCGAGAAATATTCTGGATTTCGCGCTCGAGATTGCGGACGCCGGCTTCCTGGGTGTAGTGCCGGATGATGTGCAGCAAGCCTTCGTCGGTGAAGGATAGATTACTTTCCTGCAGGCCGGTGGCTTCGCGCTGGCGTTTGACGAGGAAGCGCTTGGCAATCTGGAGCTTTTCCTGCTCGGTGTAGCCGGGGATGCGCAGAATTTCCATGCGGTCCTGCAAGGGCTGCGGGATGGTGTGCAGGACGTTGGCGGTGCAAACGAACATCACTTTCGAAAGGTCATATTCGACATCGAGATAATGGTCGGTGAAGGCGTGATTGAGCTCGGGGTCGAGAACTTCCATGAGCGCAGCGGACGGATCGCCGCGAAAATCGGTGGACATCTTGTCCACTTCGTCGAGAACGAAGATAGGGTTGACGGTGCCGGCCTTTTTCATCATCTGGATGATCTGGCCCGGCAGGGCGCCAATATAAGTGCGGCGGTGACCGCGAATTTCAGCCTCGTCTCGCACGCCGCCGAGTGAGACGCGAACAAACTTGCGACCGGTGGCGTGTCCGATGGACATGGCCAACGAGGTCTTGCCTACGCCAGGGGGTCCGACGAAGCACAGGATGGAACCCTTGGGATTTTTCACCAGTTGGCGAACGGCCAGGAACTCGAGGATGCGATCTTTTATTTTTTCGAGGCCGTAATGCTCTTCGTTGAGAATTTTCTCGGCGGCCAGGATATCGCGAATTTCCTTGGATTTTTTCTTCCAGGGTACAGCGAGCAGCCAGTCGAGATAGTTGCGGCTAACGGTGGATTCCGCGGACATGGGAGGCATCAATTCCAGGCGTTTCAGCTCCTGGATGGCTTTTTCATGAACTTCCTTGGACATACCGGCGGTGTCGATTTTCTTTTTGAGCTCGTCGATTTCGCTTTTTTCGCCGCGGCCCAGTTCCTTCTGAATGGCTTTGAGTTTCTCGTTTAGGTAGTACTCTTTTTGCGCGCGCTCCATCTGGCGCTTTACGCGGGTGTTGATGTTGCGGTCGACGTTGAGTTTTTCGAGTTCGATTTCGAGGATGTCGCCGATGCGGTTGAGGCGCTCCAGCGGATCGACAGTTTCGAGCAAATCCTGCTTTTCATCTACCGGGAGTTGCAGGTTAGCCGCAATGGTGTCCGACAAGCGCGAAGGATCATCGACGCGCGCGGCGGCTATCATGGTGTCGTAGTTCAGACTTTGCGACAGCTTGATGAATTGCTCGTACAAGCCTGTAATTTTCTGTACGGTTTGCTCGACCTGCGGGGAAGGCTCGACGCGGGCGTTGAGCAAACGAACAGTAGCGCGAAAAAAACCCTCCTCGGCGGTGATGGTCAGTGCGCGAGCGCGCTCCACGCCTTCGACGAGAACCTTGATGTTTCCATCTGGCAGCTTCACGCTCTGGACGATATTCGCGAGAGTGCCTACCGCGTAAATTTCCTCGGGCTTGGGATCGTCGACGGAAGCGTCGTGCTGGGTAGAAAGGAAAATTTTCTTATCACCGGCCAGGGCCTCTTCCAGCGCACGTACGCTGGCTTCCCGGCCGACGATAAACGGCGTCATCTGCTGCGGAAAGATGACCATGTCGCGCACCGGCATCATGGGTACGCGTTTCATTTCCTGTTTTTCCCGGTTGAACATGGGGCCCCTGAATTACATCGCGTAGAATAGTAACGCGATTCAATACCCAAGCCGGTAACGCGATTCAGCGTGGTGCTGAAGAGCTAACCAGCCTTTTCGAGCAAACTCCAATTAATTTCGCGGGTGCGAACCATTTCCGCGGTGACCACGAAATCTCGTACCTTCCGCTGCATGGGGAGGTGATACATCAGCTCCAACATGAGGTCTTCCAGGATCATACGCAAGCCGCGGGCGCCAACCTTGCGGTGCATCGCCAAGTCAGCGACAGTGTCAAGCGCATCTTCCGTAAAGCGCAAACGCACATTCTCGAACTCGAAAAGGCGCTGGTATTGCTTGAGCAACGCATTTTTCGGCTCGGTTAAAATCTTGACCAGCGCGGCCTTGTCGAGATCGTTCATTACTCCCGCAACGGGCAGGCGGCCGACAAATTCGGGAATCAGTCCATAGCGGATCAGATCGCCGGGCTGTACATGCTCCAGCAACTCGGTATTGCGGCGTTGGGGGACGGAAGTGGACGAATCGGTGTGAAAGCCGAGGGAGCGCCGTCCAGCGCGCTTCTCAATTACTTTTTCCAGACCGACGAAAGCCCCGCCGCAAATGAAGAGAATGTTGGTGGTATCAACAGGAGTAAATTCCTGGTGCGGATGCTTGCGCCCGCCTTGCGGGGGAACGTTGGCTATTGTGCCTTCCAGGATTTTCAGCAGCGCTTGCTGCACGCCTTCGCCGCTGACATCGCGAGTGATGGACGGGTTTTCGTCCTTTTTGGCGATCTTATCAATTTCGTCTATATAGATGATGCCTTGCTGGGCTTTTTGCACGTCGCCATCGGCGGCCTGCAGAAGCTTGAGAATAATATTTTCTACGTCCTCGCCGACGTAGCCGGCTTCGGTGAGGGTGGTGGCGTCCACGATCGCGAAGGGAACGTCGAGCATGCGCGAAAGAGTTTGCGCCAATAGGGTTTTGCCGGTGCCGGTGGGTCCGATCAAAAGAATGTTGGACTTGCTGAGCTCTACTTCGCCGGGCTGCTTATTCAGGAAAATGCGTTTGTAGTGATTGTAGACGGCCACGGCCAGTTTCTTCTTGGTGCGATCCTGCCCGATGACATAGCCATCGAGAAATTGTTTAATTTCCGGAGGACGCGGAAGGCGCTTGGCGGGCGCGGTAGCCTGTTCACGTTTTTCGTCTTCCAGAATGGTTTGGCAGACTCCCACGCACTCATTGCAGATATAGGCACGCGGATAGTCGGAAGGCGAGCTGATCAGCTTCTCGACCTGTTCCTGGGTCTTATGGCAAAAGGAACAGCGCAGCGGCTCTTCTGGATTGAATTTTTTCACTGGCGTGAAGGCCTCGTCTCCGCTGGGCTTCGACGGAGTCCATTAACTTCATTCTAGGCCCAATGGCAGGCCGAAGCAAAACACAAACAGCAAAACTTTGCTAACCATTTGGAACAAGGATCGTATCGGAAGCACTACGCTCGAATGACATCGGGCAGGGCCTAGCGATGCTTGTAAATAATTTCGTCGATCATCCCGTATTCCTTGGCCTGCTCGGGATTCATAATGAAATCGCGATCGACGTCTTTTTCGATGCGGGCCACGGTTTGACCGCTATGCTGCGCCAGGAGCTTATTAATCACCGCGCGCATGCGCAGAATCTCTTTGGCGTGAAGATCGATATCGGTGGCCTGGCCGCCCAGACCGGACATCCACGGCTGATGAATCAGGATGCGGGCGTTGGGTAGCGCAAAACGCTTCTTGGGCGAACCGCCAGCAAGAAGTACGGCGGCGATGGAAGCAGCCTGGCCGATGCAGGTGGTGACCACGTCGGGCTTGACGAACTGCATGGTGTCGTAGATCGCGAATCCCGCGGTAATGGAACCGCCGGGAGAGTTGATGTACAGCTGAATATCTTTTTCCGGGTCTTCCGCCTGAAGGAAGAGCATTTGAGCCGTGGCCAGGTTGGCGACATGGTCGTCAATCGGCGTGCCAATAAAGATGATGTGCTCTTTGAGCAGCCGCGAATAAATATCATAGGCGCGCTCGCCCCGGCTGGTCTGCTCAACCACCATGGGTACAAGAGTGGTGCCGCGATAGTCCGGTTCTTCGAAGTTTTTCATTGGTTGGTTGACGCGTCTGCGGCTGCTGCTGTGGTGCTGACCCGTGCGTTCTGTGCGAGCCAGTCGAGAGTTTTATCACTCCGCAACTTCGCTTTTATCCTATCGAGCGTGCCCTGCTTTGTCAAACGAGCGCGAACTGCTTCGGCGGATTCGTTACTATGCCCGGCGAGATGTTCAAGCTCGTATTCGACTTCTATTTCGGTGACATCGATATTTTCCGCGGTGGCGATGCGGTCGACGATGAGCTCAGCCTTCACATCGTCTTTCGCGCGGTCTTCATTGCGCTTTCTTAGCGAGACCCAGTCGATGTTTACGGCGCGCGGGTCGACCCCTTGTTGCGCCAATGAGCGAACCACGCGTTCGAGCCGCACATCCATTTGATGCTCGACCAGCGCCTGGGGTACCGGGAAGTCGTGGAGTTTCACGATTTCCGCCAGGACTTTTTCGTGTAACAGGTCTTTGTGCTTGTGGTCGCGCTGGCGCTCCAGGCCTTCGCGGATTTTCTTGTTCAGTTCATCGAGGGTAACGGCATCGCTGACATCTTTGGCGAACTCGTCGTTAAGTTCGGGGAGTTTTTTGGTTTTGATACCCAGCACGTCGACGGAGTAATGATAGTTTTTGCCGGCCAGCTTGGCGTCCGGATAGTCATCGGGATAGGCCACGTCGAAATCCTTGTGATCTCCGATATTTACGCCGCGAAGATTTTCGTTGAAGGGCGCCATCGTTTCTTCCGCGCCGATGTGACAGAGCACGCTGTCAGCCTGCAAGGGCTCGCCGCCACCTTCAGGAGTGCCAGTGAGTTTCAGTTGCACGAAGTCGCCGTCTTCAACGGGGCGACCCTCGGCGGGTGCGAACGCGGCAGCGCGCTCGCGCATCTCCTCGAGAGTCTTGGTAACGTCTTCGTCGCCAACGTCCATGACGGGCATCTCGAGCTGGAGACCTTTATAGGCGCCGAGCTCAAATTCGGGGAGCACTTCGAAAACGGCGCGGAACTTAAGTGGCTGGCCGTCGTTGAAATCGAGTTTTTCGACTTGCGGCTGTGATACGGGGGTCAGCTTTTGCTCGGAGACGGCTTTTTCGACGCGCTCGGGTACCAGGGTTTGTAGAACTTCGCCTTTGATGTCATCGGCAAAGCGGCGGCGTATCAATGTCATCGGAGCTTTGCCCGGGCGAAATCCCGGTATACGCGCGACCTTGGCGAATTCTTTGGTCACACGGTCCATAGCTTTGGAGACTTCTTCGGCGGGAATTTCGAGATCCAGTTCGCGGCGGCAAGTGGCTTCGGCTGCTGCTGGACTCACGCTTTCGGCGTTGGCATCGGTTGAATTTTCGGTGCTTTCAGTCATGCGAGGTGCCTTTCAGGATTCGTAATCGGCGATCGACGGTAATTGGAACTGGGTCTGCCATCGGCAAGCACGCAAAACTTCCTGGTGGAAGCGAACGGACAATCCAAGCTTTCAGTTGAGCTTAAAGAGGCGAGGACAGACTCGCGATCAGTGGCTAGTATAAGCCGACGCTTCTAACATCGTCAATTCCACGCCGAACGCCATCGAAGTGGCCGCCATATTGCCCGCCATACAAGCCCGGATAATGAAGATGGTATACGGAGGAAGTCAGCTAAGATGGGCGCGGACTGGAGCGAGCCTTGAAGGAAAGCGCGGTTTTACTGGTGGAGTGTCCCGATCAGAAAGGGCTGGATGCGGCTATTGCCGATTTTATTTTTCGCCACGATGGAAATATCCTGCATTTCGAACAGCACCAGGCAGGCCAAGAGCACTTCTACCTCGCTCGCGTGGAATGGGATTTGAATGGTTTCCGGTTGAAACTGGAAGATTTTCCGAAGGAATTTGGCGCCATAGCGACTAAATTCTCGATGCACTGGCGGCTGGCGATCTCCACCCACCGGCCGCGTGTGGCGATTTTCGTTTCAAAGTTCGATCACTGCCTGGTGGATTTGCTCTACCGCCAACGGAACGGGGAGTTGGCCTGCGACTTCTCCCTGATCGTCAGCAATCACACAGACGCGAAGCGTCACGCCGATTTTTACGGAATTGCGTATCACTACATCGCGGTGACGAAAGAAACGAAGCAAGAGGCCGAATCGCGGCAACTGGAGTTGCTGCAGGAAAATAGAGTTGATCTGATTGTGCTGGCGCGGTACATGCAGGTGCTTTCCGCAGACTTCATTGCGCGCTACCCGCAGCAGATTATCAATATTCATCATTCCTTCTTGCCGGGATTCAGAGGCGGTAAGCCTCACCAGCAGGCCTACGATTCAGGAGTGAAGCTGGTCGGTGCGACGGCGCATTACGTGACGGAAATTCTGGACGAGGGGCCGATTATCGAGCAAGGCGTTACGCGCATCACGCACCGCGACGGACTCGAAGACCTGGTGGAAAAAGGACGAGACCTTGAGAAGGTTGTGCTGTCCCGGGCGGTGCGCTGGCATATCGAGAACCGTATTCTGTTGTACGCCAACAAGACAGTGATTTTCGAATAGGTCCGTCGACATGCTTGTACGGGACGATCTAGTCCGCGGCGGCTTCCCGGTGGTCTACTGCGCGAGTCAGGTCGGCGTGCAACAGGCGATGGAAAAGATGTTCGCCGGCTTCGCGGCGCACGGAGAGACGTCCCGCCAAGTAGGCGCGTGATCCCAAGCCGCGCTGCACGGCGTCGCAGATACCCATATCTTCGTCCTGAACTTTTTCGCTGACGGCAATGCTTTCGCGATTGCGGGTTTCCGCGGCGGCGGAAATGTCGGAAAAATAGTAGTCGAAAATCACCGCGCACTTGTCCACCGCCAGCGGAACGACCAGGTTGGTATCCATCACGCCTTCGTAGGCGTTCAACATGAAATTTGGATAGAGCCACAGATAAAAGGCGCGGCCTTGCCTCGTGGAAGCTACACCCGCCTCAGAGCTGGAATCCGACGAAAGTGGGCTGGATTGCAGGCACGCGCGCTCGAAATTCTCGATGGTGTATTTGGTGTACTCGATCACGCTGCTCAATCCTTTGTGCGCGTGGGGTACGTGATAGCCGCCGTCGAGATAGTTGTCGACGTACACTTTCCAATTGCATTGCAAAGTGTAGATGCGGCGATCGAAATAGCGAAGCTTTCTGGCCAGTTGAAGCGGTGCGACCAGAGGCGGCACGCTGCCGAGAAATTCGAGCAGCGAGTCGGAATCGGGATCAAGGCTGACAAAAACAAAATTCTCCCAGACATCGACGCGAATGGGTACGAGTCCATTGTTGGATCGTTCGAAATCGCACACGCCGTCGAATTCGACCATGCCTTTCAACGCGCCATCGATGCCGTAGGTCCAGCCATGATAAGGACAGCGAAACTGCTTCGCACAGCCCTGAGACTCGGTGACAACCGCGGCGGCATGGTGGCGGCAGACGTTATAGAAGGCGCGTAGTTGCGAATCATCTCCGCGCACTACGACGACGGGCTCACCGGCAATGTCAGCGGTGAAAAACTGTCCGCGGGACTGGACCTGGTCGGCGCGCCCAACTGCTTGCCAGGTTTTGCCGAATACCGCTGAATTTTCGAGTTCCGCGATGCCGTGGTCGAAATACCAAGGCGACGGGATCGTAAAGGCGTGATCCAGCGGATTATCTGGATTATAGAGGTTGAGCAGGGTGCGAACATCGCGCGACATGAATTGCTCCGGGACGGTTCATCGCCGTAAGTCACTGGCGCGAATCGTCAATAATTCATATCGTGAAAAGCCGCGGGGGAAAAGAGGAAAATAGAACGCTGCGACACTGCTAACGGCAATCGAGGTCCGAAGCCAATGGAAAGTCAAACGTTGCTGCCAGCGAAAGCGTAAATGTGCGTGAAGAGTTTGTCTCGCGCAGTCTGAAACGCAGCGTGCTTCTCTTCATCCGTGCCGGCTGCGGCGGCGGGGTCGTCAATGTCCCAGTGCAGCCGTTTTACAGTGGCCGGAAAGATTGGGCACTGTTCCTTGGCATTTGAGCACACGGTGATCACGAACTCGACAGGCGTATCAACCAACTCCTGGAAGTCTTTGGAACGCTGCCCACCAATGTCGATGCCAACTTCCTTCATGGCGGCAACAGATAAAGGATGGATGCCCTTCGGGCTGATACCCGCGCTTAGGACTTCGAAGCTGTCTCCGCGATATGACGCAAGAATCCCTCCGCGATCTGGCTGCGAGCGGAATTACCAGTGCAAAGAAACAGAACTCTGGGCTTCATCGCGGCTTCGCCGTTGCTGGTGCACAGCAGATGCCGGTCTTGGAGGCCCGCCTGGAATCCGCGGCCAGTTCCGGAACATTGCGGAAACATTCCTTCAGGCACTTCAGGAGATTACGATGCAGCGGAGAAGCGGCCGCAGCAAGCTTGTAGTACGCCCACAGTCCCTGCTTTCGTTTCTTGATCAGGCCGGAGCGCAGCAGGTAGGCGAGGTGACGCGAGGCGGTAGGCTGGGGCACCCGAACGACGGTGACAATATCGCAGACGCAGAGCTCGCCTTCGAGCAGAAGGTGCAGGATACGCAGGCGCGTGCGATCGGAGAAAGCGCGAAAAAGCAGATTGACATCCGGTTGGCTCATAAACTATATTCGCTTAAGCGAATATAGTTGAAGTTATTGCACCGCGCAAGTAGATTCCATGAGCCGGGAACTGCAACCTAACGACATCATCGAAGTGGTGAAAGAGAAGTACGGCCAGGCGGCCACCAGAGCCGCTTCCGGCGCTGCTGCATCGTGCGGCACGGCAGGGTCCTCCACATGCTGCGGCGGCGATCCGATTACCGCGAACCTTTACGAATCGGAGCAGACCGCGGATATCCCGGAACAGGCCCTGCTGGCTTCGTTGGGATGTGGAAATCCGACCGCGCTGGCGCACTTGAGGCCCGGTGAAGTAGTGCTGGACCTTGGTTCGGGCGGCGGCATCGATGTTCTTCTGTCGGCGAAGCGTGTCAGTCCCGGCGGAAAGGCTTACGGCCTGGACATGACCGATGAAATGCTGGCGCTAGCGCGCGAAAATCAAAAGAAGGCCGGCGTGGAAAATGTGGAGTTCTTGAAAGGGGAGATCGAACGCATCCCGCTTCCGGATGATTCCGTCGATGTCGTGATTTCCAATTGTGTGATTAATCTCTCCGCGGACAAAGACCGGGTGCTGGCGGAAACGTTTCGCGTGCTGCGCCCTGGGGGACGATTTGCGGTATCCGATGTGGTCGTTCAGGGCGAGGTGCCCGAGGAAATCAAGCGCAGTATGGAATCCTGGGTTGGCTGCGTTGCGGGCGCGTTGCAGGATTCCGAGTACGAAGTGAAGTTGCGCGCCGCTGGGTTCGAGCAGATTTCCATCGAGCCTACCAGGGTGTACAAGATTCAGGACGCCCGGCAATTTCTTTCCTCTCAGGGAATTGCTGTGGATGCTATCGCGGACGAGATGGACGGGAAATTCAGAAGCGCGTTTATTCGCGCGATAAAACCAACGGCGTGACGGGCCCATTCTGCGCGGTTGGGAGGATTTTCGCCGTGGTGACGACCGCGCCATTTGCCGCGGCACCCTGATACATAAGCGAATCCGCGGCGTGGTAAACTTTGCTTGCCAAGCTATGCGGGAATGGCGGAACTGGCAGACGCAGCAGGCTTAGGACCTGCCGGGCGCAAGCTCTTGGGGGTTCAAATCCCTCTTCCCGCACCACTCTTTGCGATATCATCAACCGCATATAATTTATTGATATATCAAAAAATAACGCGATGATTCTTTACGAGCAAGACAACGAAGTAGTGATCATCCGGCAGACCGATCATGCGCTGCTATCGGGGTTTTTCGCCCGCGAATGGGGTAATGAGTTGTTTTCGCGGCCGGAACCGTTTGAGTCTTTTCGCCTAGCGGCGGCGGAACACGATAACGGCTGGCGAGAGTGGGAAATTCTGCCCAAGGTCGATCCAGCCACTTTTTTGCCATACAGCTTCATGTCGATTCCGACCGACGCGCACATTGCGCTGTACCAGCGCGGGCTGGAGCGCATTTTGAAAGTCGACCATTATGCGGCTCTGCTGGTGAGTCTGCATTGCGCGTTGCTTTACGATCGCGCGCGCGCGACCATGCCGGGCTATTCGGCAAAGTATGTGCGTTCGAACGAAACGCATCAGGTCAGCGATTTTGTACAGCGGCTGAGGCTGCAACAGTTAAGGTTAAAAGTGGACCTACGCACCAATCCAGCCACGAAAGCGTTCACCGAAGAAAAAGTTTTGCAGGCGAATCTTCAGCGACTCGAAGCGCTGGATAGATTGTCACTGTATTTCTGCCTTCCCACTCTGGGCGACTCCACAATCGAAGCAATTCCGGTGAATGATCAGGGCGGCGAAGCGGACTGGGAGTTGCGGCGGGAGGATGGAACGATAACCCTGGCACCCTATCCGTTCCGGCGGGAGCCGTTGTCCGTGAGTATCCTGGCGCGGCGCGTGCCCAAGCGCCACTACGCGGATGACGGCGAATTTCAAAACACTCTGGCAAGAGCTCCATACTCACCGATAAAGTTCACGTTACGCAGGGGCAAACCGTCCATTCAATCGCTACTGGCGGGCGCCTGATCAATTCAGCATTCGCCCGGCGGTTTCGGGAAGAGCCAGCGCGAGCAGCGCTGCCACCAGAAAAGCTCCAGCCTGCAAAAAGAAAGCCGGGCCGATGCCGTAGTGCACGGCCAGCGCTCCAACGGCGAAGGGCGCGAAGGCGGACAGTCCGCGGCCGACGTTGTAACTTAAGCCCATAGCCGCAGCGCGAATTTCGCCGGGGAAAATTTCGCTGGCGATTGCGGCGTAACCGGAGAAAAACCCGGTTCCGAAAAAAGCCACCAGCGGCCCGAGCAGCAGAAGCCAAAATGCGCTCTTGGCCGTACCATAAAGAGGAACGAGCGCGGCGGCAATTATCAAATAGGCAAAGTACGGTTTGCGGCGGCCGAAGGCATCGGCGAAAAAACCGAAGAGCGCATAGCCCAGCCATTTTCCGAGGCAAAGTACCAGAAAAAAGGCAGTTGTCTTGACCAGGCCCAAGCCGCGCCCGCCCTGTGACACCGGCAGGGACAGATACGCGGGAATCCAGGTGAACAGACCCCAGTAACCGAACATCGCGCAGGCATTCATGGCCGTAGCGATCGTTCCGACACGAAATACATCTTTGCGGAGCAGCAAGCGCAAAAACCCAGTGCGTTCTGTTTGTACCCGCTGTTTCCAGATGGATGGCTCCGGTACACGGCGCCGAACCCAAACAACAAGCAGCGCGGGAAGAACGCCGACGAAAAACACGGCGCGCCAACCGAAGTGCGGCAATACTACTGCAACTACCAGTGCAGCGATTGCTTCTCCAATGGCGTAGGAAGACTGCATCAATCCGAGCGCTTTGCCGCGATGGGCGGCCCGCCAGGTTTCGGCGATCAAAGCCGCGCCGGCGGTCCATTCTCCTCCCATCCCGAGACCCAGCAGGCAGCGGAAGACCGCGAGTTGCGGGACAGTGTGGGAGAAGCCGCAGGCGGCGCTGGCGAACGAGTACAGGGCAATAGAACCCATCAGCGCGCGGGTGCGGCCGATGCGGTCAGCTATCCAGCCAAACGCGAGGCCCCCGACGGCGGAGGCGAGAAGCGTTAGAGAATTGAGAAAGCCGGCGGTGCGCGTGTCCATGGCAAATTCGCGAATCAAGAAGGCCAGAACCAGGGAGTACAACATCACGTCCATGGCATCGAGCATCCAACCCGCGCTTCCAGCGACCAGGGTTCGCCGTTCGGCGTCGGTGGTGTCGCGGAGCCAGCCGAACATACGTGTTGGCTCAGAGCGCGTTAGCTGATCCACCGGCGTCGCCGATTTGTGATTGCCAAGCATGGGAGCGGACGCGTAGCGCGAGCTGTCTAAGCGAGAGAGTGGCAGTGACGCGATGGAGCGTTCCAGGGAGATTTAAGTGAACACGATAAAACATTGCGCTGAGGGCCCTCTTTTGTTACGCTCCGCGCATTATATCCTCGGAGGTATCGCAAAATGGCGTTTTGCAAAGCATGTGGAGCGGAAGTCGGTGGAGCAGCATTTTGCCCCAAATGCGGAGCCGGCCAAGGCGTGTCGGCAGTGCCGCCTGCTTCGGCGCCTGCGGCGAGCAGTGAGGGCCTGGCGGAAAACGTGGCGGGCTTGTTGTGCTACGTGCTGGGCTGGCTTACGGGAATCATATTTTTGCTGATCGACAAACGGCCATTTGTAAGGTTTCACGCCGCACAGTCCATTGTGGTATTCGGTGCGCTGACCATATTAAGGATTGGCTTCGGCATCGTGATGGGTATCGGCGGTTTCGTGGGATTTGGGATCTGGGCTCTGATATCCATGGTTCTTGGTTTGGTGGGCTTGATCCTGTGGATTTTACTGATGATCAAAGCCTACCAGCATCAGCTTTACCGCGTGCCCATCGCTGCCGGAGTGGCGGACGGAATCGCCGGCAAATAGCAGACCCATCGCGAAAACAACCCTGCAGGAGCCGCAGCAAAAGGCGCGCGCTCCTGTTTTTTTTGTGGGCGCGAGAACTTTGTTCCCGCTTGACTTTCCGCGAAGCTCCTACCATTGTAAAAAGCTTGCCGACCACAGAAAGGTAGCCGCAGTTTCTTATGACTCGAGTACGCCTATGTTTTCACGACCGGTGTTTTGACGGGACCGCGTCGGCCGCGCTGTTTTACCGGTTTTATCGTGAACGATTCGATGCCGAAGCGCAGTTCGGACTGACGGGCATGGCACATCGCGCGGCGCAACCGTGGACGGAGGGAATGTTCGACGGCGATGAAAACGTGATCGTGGATTTCAAATATTCGAATTCGCCGAAAGTGACCTGGTGGTTCGACCATCATCAAAGCGCATTTCTGACCCCTGCGGACGCGGAGAATTTTCGGGATCATCCGGGACCCAAAATGTTTTACGAACCGCATTACAAGTCGTGCACCAAGCTGATCGCTACGGTTTCGAAAGAGAAATTCGGGTTTGACACCACTCCGCTGGACGAGCTGATTTACTGGGGCGACATCATCGATGGAGCGCAGTATGCCACCGCGGAGGCGGCGGTGGAATTGAAGGAGCCAGCTACGCAATTGGCGCTGGTGATCGAAGCGGCGCCGGAAGATGGTCTGCCTGCTAAAATTATTCCGGAACTGGCTTATCGGCCGTTGGCGGAAATGGTGACGCTTCCGCTGGTGGCGAAGCACCTGGAGCCGTTGCTGGAGCGGCATCGAAGGTCGATTGACATCCTGCGCGAACGCGCCGAAGCGTCGGACGGCGTGATTTTTTTCGATGTCAGCGATTTGGACCTGGAAGGTTACAACAAATTCATTCCTTACCTGTTGCATCCGGAATGCGTGTATTCAGTGAGTGTCAGCGCCTCGGCGATGCGCTCGAAGGTTTCGCTGGGAACAAATCCGTGGAATCTGGCGCAGGCAGACGCGAACCTGGCATCGCTCGCAGAAAAATACGGAGGCGGCGGTCACGCGCGCGTATCGGCAATTTCGTTTGATCCGCAGGACCTGTCGCGCGCCCGCCAAGTAGCTCGGCTGCTGGCGGCAGACTTGCGCAGCCGCTGGCGGGGATGAAGCGTGTGGGCAGCCCGCTATGGAAGTTCTGGCGCATACAAGCGCACCTGGACACCGCGACCTCGTCTGACGGCCATGCACATTGACAGGTGGCCGCCGGTGATCGACAAACGTGCGCGGCGTGTTAAAATTTAAAAGTTAACGTGGACCGGTAGCTCAATGGTAGAGCAGCTGACTCTTAATCAGCGGGTTGCAGGTTCGAGTCCTGCCCGGTTCACCA
>JBBSFG010000023.1:0-21298 GCA_038238965.1 Candidatus Acidiferrales bacterium
CAACGTTGGAGGAGCTTTTTCTACGTCTCGAGGACGCTCCACCAGGGGAGAAAAATGAAAATTGGAATCAGCGTGTTACTGTTGATGGGATTCACCGCGACGATCGTGACCGCCCGCACTCCAGAAAAATCGCTCACCCCGGGAGTCCACAAGACCGTGTTTGGGAAAACGCACGATGGCCGCGAGGCGCACCTCTTTACCCTCACCAATAAGTCCGGGATGGAAGTAGCCATTTCCGATTTTGGCGGCACGGTGGTATCCATCAAAACGCCCGATCGCAACGGAAAAATGGGCGACGTGATTCTCGGCTACGACACGGTGGAAGGTTATGAAACCGGAACCGCGTATCTGGGCGCCACCGTCGGCCGCTATGCCAATCGCATCGGAGGCGCGAAATTTTCGCTCGACGGGCAAGAGTTCACCTTGCCCAAAAATGATGGCCCCAACCACCTGCATGGCGTTTTCAACAAGGTGTTTTGGGATGTTAAGCCCGGATCGGGGAAAAACGGGCCATGGCTTCACCTCCATTACCTCAGCAAAGATGGGGAAGAAGGTTATCCGGGGAATTTATCCGTGGACGTGATTTTTACGCTCACCAATAACAACGAATTGAAAATGGAGTATTCGGCTACCACCGACAAGAAAACCGTCGTGAATCTGACCAATCATTGTTATTTCAATCTCGCGGGCTCTGGCGACATTCTGGGCGACAAGCTTACCCTGCGCGCCGCGCGTTTTACTCCGGTGGACGCGACACTGATTCCCACCGGTGAACTGCATTCCGTAGCGGGCACGCCTTTCGATTTTCGCGAATCCACCGCTGTCGGAGCGCGCATCGAGCAGGATAACGAACAACTGAAACTGGGGCACGGCTACGACCATAATTGGGTGTTCGATGCGGGAATCACGAAAAAGCCCGAGCTGGCCGCAACACTTTTTGATCCGTCATCCGGGCGCGTCCTGGAAGTGTTGACCACCGAACCCGGCATCCAGATTTACACTGGGAATTTTCTGGACGGCTCCATCCACGGCAAGGGCGGGGTTGCTTATGCACACCGCTCGGCGATTTGCCTGGAGACCCAGCACTTCCCGGACTCGCCAAACCATCCGGATTTTCCGTCGACCACGCTGCTGCCCGGCAAAAAATTTCATAGCGAGACGATTTACAAGTTTTCGGCCAGATAACAAAATGAAATCACTTCGCTATCAAGCCATCCCGAGGGGACTGGCGCCCGGGAATCCGCGAGGCCTCACTTTTTTCTTGTGGGCAGTATCGGCCATAGCCCTTTTGCTTGCCGTAGCTGGCGTCGGACACGCCCAACAGACCGGAGCTTCAACCTCCGCAAAAACTCTTACCGTGGAACGCATTTTTTCTCAGCCCAGCTTGAGCGGACGCCTGCTGCATGGAATCGCGTGGACGCCTGACGGCCAGCACATTACGTTCCTCGAAGCCAAAAGCGCGGCTGCGGAAAGTTTGCCCGCTGCCACGGATAATCCGTACCCGCAGAAGTCTCGGCGCAAGAAAGAACCAGATATCGATCTCTGGATCGTAGACGTTGCCTCCGGGGAGCGCCGCGTGCTCGTTCCGGCCGAACGTCTCGCAGCCGTGCTTCCTGAAAATTCGGCGACGACCACGCAAGCCACCGGCCTGGGCCGCCACGCGCCTGCCGATTACCAGTGGGCGCCTGGCGGCAACGCGATTTTGTTTCAAGGCCCCATTGCGCTGGTGTGGTTCGATTTGAAAGCGCAAACGCCGCACACGCTGGTCTATGGCAAAGCCGCATTAACCGATCCCAAGATTTCGCCGGACGGAAAATTCGTCAGCTTTGTTCGCGATCACAATCTATGGCTGGTGAGTGTTGCTGACAATCAGGAGCGCGCCGTCACTCGCGGCGGAAGCGAAGAGATTCGCAAGGGCGAGCTGGACTGGGTCTATCCGGAGGAGCTGGACATAAAGACCGCGTACTGGTGGGCGCCGGATTCTTCCGCGCTCGCGTACATGGAAATGGACGAGCGCAAAGTAGCGCAATATCCGCTCGTAAATTTCGCATCTTTTAGCGGCGATGCGGACATGGAGCGTTATCCTCCGGCCGGGGGAGCCAACCCCATCGTGCATATTTTCGTCGCTTCGGTGAACGACGGAGAGTCCAGACAAATGGACACCGGCTCCAACACCGATGTTTATATTCCACGCGTAAACTGGTTGCCGGATTCGAAACATCTCGCCATTCAGCGCCTCAACCGCGCGCAGACCGCTCTCGATTTTATGATTGCCGATGCTGCCAGCGGAAATTCCCGCCTTGCATTCACCGACAAGGATCAGTACTGGATCAATATCAGCGACGATCTGCGGTTTTTGCACGATGGCAAGGGATTTTTGTGGTCCAGCGAACGTTCCGGCTATCGCCACTTGTATCTGTACAGTCTGGAAGGCAAGGAACTCGCGCAATTAACCAAAGGCGATTGGGAAGTTGAGGGCATCGACGCCGTCGATGAAAAAGCCGGGCTGATTTATTTTACCGCCACGGAAGCGTCCCCACTCGAGCGCCAGCTCTATCGCGTGGGCCTCGATGGCTCCGGTTTTTCGCGCGTCACTAAAGAAGCGGGAACACACGCGGTGTTCTTTCCCCCTGCTTCCGCCACCAACGCGGCGGCCACTTCCAGCGGCCCGCTGAACGCCTGCATCGATACCTACTCGAACACTACGAATCCGCCGCGCCAGGATTTGCTGCGCGTCGATGGCTCGCGCATCGCCTTAATCAATGAAAACAAAGTTCCCGAACTCGCCGCTTACCACCTGTCGCCCGTGGAGTTTCTACAGGTGAAATCGCACGACGGCGTGATGCTGAACGCCAGCATGATCAAGCCGCCGGATTTCAATCCGCAAAAGAAGTATCCAGTTCTCGTTTACACCTACGGCGGTCCGCATGCACAAGTGGTCTTGAATCAGTGGGGCCGCGGCAGTTTTCTGTGGCACCAGCTGATGGCCCAGAAGGGCTACATTATTTTCGCGCTCGATAATCGCGGCTCCGCTGGCCGCGGGCATCTTTTCGAGGAGCCCATTCACTACCGCCTTGGCGCGCAGGAGCTTTCCGACCAGCGGGATGGCGCCGCCTATCTCAAATCGCTGCCGTACGTGGATGGCAAGCGCATCGGTATCTGGGGATGGAGCTATGGCGGCCACATGACGCTGCACGCCATGTTTGAAGATCCCGAGGATTTCAAAGCGGGTTTTGCCGGAGGCCCGGTAACGGACTGGCACTACTACGATACGATTTATACCGAGCGCTATCTTGGCTTGCTACCCGTGAATGACGAGTATTACCAGGAGTCCTCTCCCATCGAAAAAGCCAAGCAGTTGCAGGGCAAACTGCTGATTGCCCATGGCACCGGCGACGACAATGTGCATTTCGCGAATACGCTGGCACTGATCAACGAGCTGATCGAAGCGAATAAGTACGTGGAAGTGCTTCCATTTCCCGGCCGCGGCCACGGCGTCAGCGACGCGCCCGCTTCGCGCCTGCTCTTTGAGCGTGTTACACGTTTTTTTCAAGATAATCTTTAGACCTGGACACTGAACTTACGCTGCCCACCTCCGCCGGGTTTTCGCATCCAAGATAGATGGGATTATTGGGCGCATGGCGATGCGTTCAAGCAATTTTGGCCGGATCTGATCCGCTTAATAACCCACCGCAAAAATTGAGATCAACGGCCGCGGAAAAACCGTCGAGACGCTTCTGCGCATCAAATTTACCTCATGCGATGCCGCCGTTTACCTGCGGCATCGCGAAATGTCCGGAAAGGATTCCGTGGCGCATTCTCCAGGCAACCTCGCTTCAGGCAATCTCGGGTGGGGGCAGCCGCCGTGGCAAATTGATTTTCATGCCACCACGCGCGAATTGCCGCCGGAGGTGGACTTCGCCATCGTGGGAGGTGGTTTCAGCGGTTTGTCCGCCGCCTGCCGCCTGCGACAACTGGCGCCGCATAAGACCACCATTGTTTTTGAAGCAGAGTGCGTTGGCGCTGGTTCCAGCGGTCACACTGGAGGCATGACTCTGGCGGAGTCAGCCGCCGGCGATTTGCCAGGTCTCGGCGACGTTCTGCAGGGATTCGACAAAATTCAGCATGAGCTCGAAATCGATGCTGATTTCATTTCGCCGGGGGCGTGGGAACTGGGCCGCGCGAAATTAAAAAAGGATTCGCCCATCGCCTGGAACGATTCTGGGACGTTAGGCGTCGTTCGCGAAGTTGAGGGAGGCACCGCCGATCCAGGAAAGCTGGTCAGCGGCCTGGCGCGCGCAGCCCAACGCCAGGGCGCCGGCATTTTTGAAAACACCCGCGTGGAGGAAATCCATTACCGCCAGCCTCTTGAATTGCAGGTTGCGGGTAAGTCCGTAAAAGCGAACCACATTTTGATCGCCACCAACGCGGAATCGCTGGAGCTGAGCGATCTGGTTAACCGCGCGGAACCAAAATTTACGCTGGCGCTGGCCACCGAGCCGTTGAGCGATGCGGCGCTTGGCGAGCTTGGTGTTTCGTCGCATCGCCCGTTTTACACTGTGGATATGCCGTATCTCTGGGGCCGTCCTCTGCACAAGAGCCAGATGATATTTGGCAGCGGCCTGGTCCATCTGACGCACTGGAGCGAAGTGCATGACCTGAATATACGCGATGGCGAAGCGGCCGGGCTGATGCGCCTGCTCGAATCCCGCGTGCGTGGCTTGCACCCTGCGCTGGAAAATATTCAGTTCAGTCACCGCTGGGGAGGCCCGATTTTGATCGCCGATAAAATGATGCCGGTGTTTCGGCATCATCGAAAGAGTAAGAACATAGTCGTGCTCGGTGGCTACAGCGGTCACGGGGTGGCGCTGTCGGTGTACCTGGGGCGCTGGGCCGCCGAAGCGATGCTGGAGAAAAGAAAATTGCCGAACTGGAATAAATCAACGGAGCAAAACGCTGAATGAGGATACGTTTGACAATTCGCGAACCGAAGAGTCGTGCAACCACCCGCGCGTTCAGAAAACTGGCTTCCATCGCGATTGCTCTGTTTGTATGTACTCCGATGGGCAGCACGGAGCAGTTCGATAGGGATGCCGTCATCAGCCACTTGAGCGCGGTGATCAAGCTGTATCGCAGCGCCACCGCGGAAATACAAACCGGCGGCGCGCCGAGCGATGTGATCTATCAGGAAAACGAGCAAAGCCTCGTCGCCGAAGCCGTGCGACTGGCGTTCCAGGCCGCCAGGGCCGAAGCTGCGGCGATCCGCTCCACGGAAAAAAACGGTGCGACGCCTCCGGTGAGCGCCCAGAGTTCCTCGCAAATGGAAACGCGCAACAATCTGCGCATCGCCGATATCCAGGCGAAAATCGACGCCGTCGACAAGCAGCTCGCTTCTTCTCCCAGGAGCAAACGCGCGGCCCTCACCGCGCAAAAGCAATCGCTACAGGGCGAGTTGCTGCTCGACAATGCTGTTCGCGACGTCATTCAAAAGAGAACCGCCTTTCTGGAGAGCGGCACGGATACGGCCGCCGAGGGGCTGGAGGGCCGCATCAATCAACTGGCGCGGTCGGTGTCGAGCATCGTTGCTCCTACCAGTGAATCTCCCGCCAGCGAATCTCCCGCCAAGGGT
Source organism: Candidatus Acidiferrales bacterium (assembly GCA_038238965.1). Taxonomy (GTDB): domain Bacteria; phylum Acidobacteriota; class Terriglobia; order Acidiferrales; family UBA7541; genus Acidiferrum. The sequence continues at coordinate 5,630 of JBBSFG010000023.1, forward strand.
CAGAAGGCCGCGGCACCAGTGGCGCCCACTCCGCAAACGCAGCCCGCTAAGGAATCGCCTCGGGGCCTGATATCCCAGGCCCTCGCTCTGTATGGAGCCATGACCAGCGTTCATGAGATCGACCAGTTGAACAGTCAAACCGCGCATGTGCGCCAAATTGTTTCGAACCTCCGGCAACCGCTTCGCGATTCGTTGATTGCCTCGGTAAGGAAAGGCCGGGAGCTTACCGACCAGGCCGCCTCCGGCCAGATTCCGCCGGCGCCACCCCAGCAATTTCAGGATTTGACCGAGCAGTTCAAGCAGCTCTCCACCGTGGTGTTGCCACTCAGCCAGGAAATCAACACTCTCGATCAGAGTTCGGCAAATCTGGTGGAGTGGCGCACCTCCATCCTGAGAGAATCAAAATATTCCGCGCGCGCCTTGATCGTCCGGGTCGGCGGGATCGTTTTGGCGCTGGCCATCGTGCTGATCCTCTCTGACGTTTGGCGTCGCCTGACATTCAAATATATCGACGACGCCCGTCGTCGCCGCCAGTTCCTGCTGCTGCGCAGGTTTGTAATCGGATTTCTGTTTGGGGTGGTGTTGATCCTCGGATTCGTCAGCGAGTTCAGCTCCCTGGCGACCTTCGCGGGATTCGTGACAGCCGGTATCGCGGTGGGCCTGCAGACTGTGTTGTTATCCGTGGCTGCATATTTTTTTGTGGTGGGCCGCTATGGAATTCACGTCGGCGACCGGGTGAGCATTGCAGGTGTCACCGGCGACGTAATCGACATCAGCCTGGTTCGTCTTTACTTGATTGAACTGGCGGGCACGGGAATCGACCTCTATCCCACCGGGCGAGTCGTGGTGCTGTCCAACGCGGTGCTGTTTCAGGCCACCACTCCCTTGTTCAAGCAGATTCCCGGCACGGAATATGCCTGGCACGAAGTCGTTCTCTTGCTGGTCGCCGGAGCGAATCACAAGCTCGCACAGGAAAAATTATTGCAGGTGGTGATCGCCGTTTATGATCAATATCGTGCCGACGTCGAACGGCAACATACTCGCATTGAGCGGCGGGTAGAAGTGCAGATGAAAGCGCCCAGTCCGGAAACGCGTCTGCAATTTGGCGACGCGGGATTGGAATTGCTGGTCCGTTACCCGGTGCAAATTCGCAAGGAAGCGGTGACGGATGAGGAGGTCACGCGCAAAGTACTGGAATTGATACGCAACGAGCCGGATGTGCAGGCCGCCGTGGCCGGAACGCCCAGAATTCGTGCCGCAGTGCGCGGCTAGCCGCCGGACTGGCTGAAAAACCGAAGCGATCCAAACTGTCGCGCGAAAGAAAAGGCCGCAACGATTTCCATCGCGGCCTTGGTGTTCAACTCTTCGACGAAAGCCCTACGGCAGCAATCCGAAGATAGCTATCCCCGATGCCGTCCCGACATACACGCGGCCGTTGGCGATGGTGGGGGTCATGTATTTATTCCCGCTGCCGAACTGGTCGCGGGAATTAGCAGCCTGGTTGCTGTTATATAGCTGGTGAGAAACGTCTGCGGCGTCGTAAGCGTCCAGGACCGCGGGACTGCTGTTGTTGTAGCTCCACACGATGCCGTTGCTCGATCCGTTCGCCGAAATGCTCGGCGTCGCGCCCGGATACCCGAGAGTATTGGTGGCCCGGCTGGTGGGAGAACCGGAAAGCTTGCCGTTGGTGATGGTGAAAGCCTTCAACGCGTCGTTGCTGGTTGCATAGTAGACGGTGTTGTTGAAGTACGCGGCCATGGACCACGCACCCGTAATCGCGCCGGTAAGTTGCTGGAAAATGTGATTGCCGTTGGGATCGAACTTGCCCATATTGTCGCGGTTCACCACGTAAATGTTTCCGTCTTTGCCCGCGCCCAGCGCCAGGTGCAGCGTGTTTCCCGAGCCGTCGCTCAAGTCCGGAAGTACCAAAGCAGCGCCGGATCCAAAATCGGTGTCCGCGTTGGATTCCGAAACGGTGTTGGAGACCTGGAAGAAATCCGCGACCTGCAGCCCACCGGAAGTGGAAATCTTGCAGAAGCAGTTGCCGAAATCTCCCTTGGAGGGAAAGCCGTTGCTGGTGAGCGTGGTGTCCATCGTGCCGTTGCCGTCCAGCAGGAAAATGTTTCCGCTGGAGTCGGCTGCCGGCGCCGCGCCGGACATCCACATCGCGCCTTCGTTGCCGTTGGGGGTGATGTTGAGCACGCTCACCGCTGCGAGCGTGTTGGCGTCGAAGGACATGATCCAGCCGGTGTACGGCCGGAAATCGCAATGCGATGCCCAGGTGGTGTAGATATTTGCGCCAATCATCAGCAGCCCGGCGCGCTCCTTGTATTGTGCGGGATCAAAGATAACGTTGCCGCCCGAGGTGTGATCTCCAGTGCCCGGATAGCTGGCGGTAATGGTGTGCGGTCCGCCGAAAAGTTGCGCGCCCGAGGTGATATCCAGCGCGTATAGCCGTTGGAAATACGAGCCGCCGCTGTTCTTGGACATGGCCACCACGTAGATCGTGCCATTCGGCCCGCGGGTGCGGTCAATCACCGGCGTGGAGGTGACGCCGATTTCCGGCGATACCTGGCCGCAGCCGTGCGTGTCGCTGGTGGTTTCTCCATTGCTCAAGGTAGACACATGCCACAGCACCGCACCGCTGGCCGCATCCAGGGCGTAAATGCTGTCGTGTTCGGTGACGACATACGCAACGTCATGCGTGCCTTGTCCGGCGACCGCCACACCGGAAAGAAAGAGCGGCTGGGCGTCGACTTTTCCATCCAGCGTTACGATTTTGCGAAGTCCAAACGTGTTTTGGTTTACGTTAGCGAGCGTCAAAGTTGTTTCCTTCAAGTTTTGCCCGGTGCGGCCGTTGTCATTGTGATAGGTGGTTACGTCTACCCCGGCGGATGCCGTGGTGACACTCAACGTCGCGTCGTTACTGGTGGCGGAGCCAACAGTGTTGCTGACGCCCACGGCAAAGCGCGCTCCAGCGTCGGAGCTAGTTGTTATTGGTGTGGTGTAGCTAGCCGATGCCGCTCCATTGATGACGGAACCATTTTTCTGCCATTGATACGCCAGCGGCGCCGTCCCTGAGGCGGTGACACTGAACGTCGCGGTTTGCCCTGCGGCCACGGTCTGGCTAGCAGGCTGGGAAGAAATGGCAGGCGCAACGGCGGCGTCGCTGACGGTTAATGTCGCGGTGTTGCTGGTGGCGCTGCCTTGGGAATTGGAAACCACTACGCGGAACTGCGCGCCGTTGTCGGAAGTAGTTGTCGCGGCCGTCGTATATGCGGAGCTTGTCGCACCGGAGATAGCCACGCCGCCTCTCTGCCACTGATATATCAGAGGAGCTGTTCCCGTAGCCGACACACTGAACGTCGCGGTTTGCCCGGTGGGCACGGTCTGGCTGGAAGGCTGGCTGGAGATTGCTGGAGCGGTTGCATTCGTAATCGGCACTATCTCGATAGCGTAAATCAACGGATTATCGCGGTTGATGTGATGTACAAAACGAATGGTCAATCTTCCGCCGGTGACGGAAACCTTCGCAGACCTAATCAAAGGATGATTCAGGCCCACTGTTCGCGCGACATCTACAGACGAAAACACCGTGGTTCCTTGCAGCTGCACGTCAAAAATACGCTTGCCGGGGAGATAGTCGCAGGTCTCGGCAAAATACAAGTTCACGGTGTAGGAGCCGTTGGCCACTGCAAATGTATATTGCATCTCCGGATTGTTTGTTCCGCCGTAACGCTCGCTCTTGTAGAGAAAGGGATCCGCTGTTCCGGTGACCGTGGCCTTCGGCGCGCATCCGGAAACAGTCCCGTTATTGAATCCATAGTCCGCGCTCCACGCCTGGCCTTTACTATCGGTATACGCCGGGCCCGCGGCATTTACGCGAATGGCCGTCTGCGCGTCAGCGCTATACGTCCCAAGCAGAAATATCCAAATCATCAAAAAGTTGAGCTTCGTTTTCATTATTTCTCCGGCGCCTGCCTGCGACGCGTATCAAGATTTAGGATGACGGGGCACAGAAACACCTGCGCCCTTGACTACCAGTGTTGAGTGATGCGTCGCTGCTGTTGAGTTTTACCGTCGGCGGAGAAAGGGGGGCCGCGACTGTTTGTTGATCTACAGGCTTGGGATTGATGCCTGTTACGCCGGAGTGAAGAAAATCGCAGTAAGCCGGGTGACTACGTGCAACCCACTCTACGTGATCCCATCTTAGGGAGGCTCAACTAACGCGTCTGTGCACTTTTATACGCGACGGTGTCGAGTAGCGCACATTGGCTTTGAAGGAATCATGAGCGAAAACCGGCCGGTGCGGAACTGTTTCAAAAAAATAAATAGTGCCGGAGAGAGAATCGCAGAAACCGGCGAGCAGGGAATTAAGGAGCGACGATGTCCTTCAGCTTCGATTTTTCCTGCACGGCCGCCAGGCTCGAAGCATCCCAGCCACCACCCAGCGCTTTGACCAGCAGCACGCTGGTCAACAATCTCTGTCCTTTTATGGAAACCAATTGTTGCTCGTTGCTCAACAGATTCTGCTGCGCGGTAACCACGTCCAGATAACTGACCAGCCCCCCGTTGTAGCGATTCGTAGAAATATCCAACGCGCGCCTGGCCGCATCGACAGAGAGCTGCTGCGCTTCCTGCGCCTGCGTCAACACCGTCAAGCCGGTCAAGCCATCCTGCACTTCGCGAAAAGCGTTCAACACCGTGTTCCGGTAGGTCGCGACGTTAGCGTCGAAACCGGCCTGCGCGTATTGCACCTGCGCGCGCCGCGCTCCGCCGGTGAAAATACTTTCCGCGACGTTCGCTCCCACCGCCCAAAAAACACTGGATGCGTTGGCCAGTTTTGCCAGGTCTGATGCCTGCGGACCCGCGGCGGCAAATAAATCGATGGACGGATAGTACGCGGCTTTCGCGACGCCAATCTGCGCGTTGGCGGCGGCCATCTGGCGCTCCGCTTCTCCAATGTCGGGCCGGCGTTCCAGCAGATCCGAAGGCAGCCCGGCGTTCAGCGGCGGAGGCGTCGCGGCGTTTAATTCGTTCGAAGGTAAATGAAATTCCGGCGCGGGCTTGCCGATCAGCACGGCAATGGCGTCTTCGAGTTGCCGTCGCTGCTGCTGGCGCAAAACTGCCTGCGTCTGCGTATTTCGCAGCAGCGTTTCCTCCTGCGCGACGTCCAAGCCTGACGCGACTCCGCCATCGTGCCGGGAATTCACCAGGTCAAAGCCTTTTTGCAGAGCCTGCACGGTGCGGTTGAGTATGCCGATTTCGCTGTCCAGTTGGCGCAGCGAAAAATAATCACCCGCCAGCTCCGCGGTGATCACCAGGCGGACATTTTCCAGATCGGCGGCGCTGGCCTGGTAAGCGGCCTCCGCGGATTCGATGCTGCGGCGGCGCTTTCCAAAAAGATCCAGCTCGTAGCTCACCACAAACGGCAACGTCGCTGAATTCTGCTGCACCGGCCCGGGGGTGATAGGCGATCCGGCCACCGGACGATTTCCGGAGAGTCGCTGGCGCTCGATCGTGGGCGTTGTCCCCGGCACCAGCCCAAACGTGGGAAATAATGTGGAGAGTTGCACCGCCGCGGTGGCGCGCGCCTGCTCGAGCCGCGCGATGGAAACTTTGATGGTCTGGTTGGCATCCAGCGATTGTTTTTCCAAAGCGATCAGCTCATCGTCGTGGAAAACCACCCACCATTCACCCTTGGGCAGCGCATCTTTCGGCGCGCTTTCCCGCCACGGCTCCTGCACATCCCAGGTTGCCGGCAGGGGCGCAGCTGGCCGGTGGTAGTTCGGCCCCACCGTGCAGCCCGCCAGGAGCGCGGCAGTCGCAGCCAACGTTCCCGCGTAGGCTCCCGCGACACGCTTGCGAACGCGAAAAGTTTCGCTGATGAATTTGCCGGCGTTCATTTGTATATAGACGCGCTCATCGATGGAATTTTGACTACTGATTCTTGGGCGCGGGCTGCCCATTCCCGTTCGGGTTTTGTGCCGGCGTGCCGCTCGGCGGCCTTGTTCCATTATTTGTTGGATTACCCTGTCCGCTGGAATTGCCATTTCCCGTACTGGCCGGCGCTGGCGCGGCCGTCTGCGCCATTTGTTTCACGTTCACCTGCACGCCCTCATCGAGCGAGTCCGCTGGATTGATCACAATCCAATCCGTGGGCTTCAAACCTTGCAGCACTTCCAGCGCGGTCCCATAATCGCGCCCGATGGTCAACGGTTGCAGGTGCGTTTTGTGATTATCGTCGATGACTACCGCGCGTAATCCTTCCGAGCGAAACAACAATGCATTCACCGGAACTTCCAGCCGCGTCCCGGTCACTTTCACTTCCAGGTGCACTTGCGCATATCCGCCTGGCAAAAGCTGTCCCGTTTTGTTTGGCACATCCACTTCCGTCAGCAGCGTGCGCGTGTTCAGATCGATGGAATCCGCTGAGCGCGCTACCTTGCCGTAGAATTTCTGTCCCGGGAATTGCTGCAACTCCAGATACGCTTCGAGTCCCGGACGAATCGAAGCCGCGGATACTTCGGGCACATTCACGAACACCCGTATCGGATCGGTCTGCGCCAGCGCAAACAATTCCTGCGCGGACCCGCCGTTCCCGGCATTGATCAGGTTCCCGAGATCGACGTTGCGCCGGGTGATTACGCCGCTGAACGGAGCATAAATGTGTTTGAACGACTCCGTTTCCTGCAGGCGCCGCACATTTGCTTCCGCTGACTGCGTATTGGCCCTCTTCGCGGCCAGATCGCCCGACGCGTTGTCCGCTTCCTGCTTGGATACGCTGTCCGACTTCAGCAGCCCCTCGTAGCGCGACGCGGTGATCTGCGAGAGATTCTGGTTCGCCTGCGCGGTGCCCAACTCTGCGCGCGATTGCGCGAGTTGCTGGTCGATTTCCGGCGTATCGATATCTGCCAGCAACTCGCCTTTGCGCACCCGCGTGCCAATGTCGTGATACCACTTCTTCAGATAGCCGCTGGTGCGCGCATAAATAGGCGATTCTACGTAGGCCTGCATGGTCGATGGCAAAACCAGGTCTTCCGCGTCCGGCGGAGCAATGGGATGAATTACCGAAACGGTCGGTATTGCCCGTGTTTCTGTTTCCTTGGCCAGCGCTTTGTATTGCGAGCGCCGTTGCAGCAATGTGAATCCGCCTGCGACCAGCAGCAGGATCGCCGTGATCACCAGCACCAGAAACAGGAGGCTGCGCGGGTGCTCTTCCGGTCCGCGCTGATTGCGTGGTTGCGTGGTCGACGGATTCCGATCCGTCGCCGGCTCTCGATATTTTTCGTCCATAACTCCCTGGCTCATGCTCTACTCCGTTGCCGTCTACCGCTTAAGAATTTCAAGCTATCGCTTCTCTTTCGCCATGCGCTTTCCGGCGTTCTAGGTATCCGTGAATCATGGAAAAGACGCACGGCACAAAAAACAACGTAGCGAATGTGGCGAACAGCAATCCTCCAATCACCGCGCGGCCCAGCGGCGCGTTTTGTTCTCCACCTTCCCCGAGGCCAATGGCCATGGGCAACATGCCGATGATCATGGCCAGCGCAGTCATGATGACTGGCCGCATCCGTACGAAGCCGGCTTCCACAGCCGCATCAGCGGGATTTTTCCCTTCGTCCATCTGCTCGCGGGCGAAAGACACCATCAGAATACTATTGGCGGTGGCCACGCCCATACACATGATCGCCCCCGTCAGAGACGGCACGTTCAGTGTCGTATGGGTGATCAGCAGCATCCAGCAGATTCCCGCCAGCGCGCCGGGCAGCGCCGTGATGATGATGAAGGGGTCCAGCCACGATTGGAAATTCACCACGATCAACAAATATGCCAGCGCGATGGCCCCCAGCAGACCCAGTCCGAGTCCCTCGAACGAAGTTTTCATGGTCTGCACTTGCCCGCGAACATTGATGTGGCTCCCCTTCGGCAAATGCTTCTCAGCTTCTTTTACATCTTTGGCCACCTGGTCGGCGACGCCACCCAGATCGCGGCCGTCCACCGATGCGTACACGTTGATCATCGGCTGCACGTTGTAGTGCGAAACGACCGCCGGCCGCGCTGTCGTGGACGTGGTCACCAGGTTGCCGAGTATTTGCGGCTTCAAGTTCGGCGCGCTCCCGCCCACCGGCGTGTTTTGCAATGCCTGGTACGTATCCACGCGATATTGCGGCGTCTGCACCGCAACGTTGTAGCTGACGCCATTTTTGGGATCCAGCCAGAACGCCGGAGTAGTTTGAAAGCTGGAGCTCAACGACACGAGCAGGTTTTGCGCCACATCTCGCGCTTGTAGCCCAAGATTCTGCACCCGCGTGCGGTCGATATCCATGTGCAGGGTTGGCTGGTCAAAAGCTTGCTGCACGTGCACGTCCGCCGCGCCGGGAATGTGCCGGATCCGCTCGGCCAGATTTTCCGCCACCAGATAATTGCCTTGTTGGTTGGCGCCGGTAACCTGTACATCGATGGGTGCGGGCGCTCCAAAATTCAAGATTTGCGTGACGATATCCGCGGGCTGAAAGAAAAATTGCACTCCGGGAAACGTCTGCGGCAATGTCGAACGTAAGTCGTTGATGTACTTTCTCGTTGGATTTTTGTGGTTGTTCTTCAGCTGCACCAGAATTTCGGCGTCGGCGGTCCCAAACGTGCCGCCATTGCTGTAACTCAGATTGATTCCGCTGTACGGGACGCCCAGATTATCCAGCACCGTTTCCACTTCGCCCTGCGGAATCGTTTGCCGGATGACTCCGTCGACCTGATCGGCGAGCCGCGCTGTTTCTTCTATGCGCAAGCCAGTGCGCGCGCGGAAATGCAGGCGAATCTGTCCCGCGTCGACCGTCGGGAAAAAATCCCTGCCCAGCACGAAGACCAGCAGAGTGGAAAGCAAGCAAAACGCCAGAAAACACGAAGCAAAGAGAACGGGCGTGTCCAGCGTGCTGCGCAAAGCATTCCGGTAGCCCTCGCGAAAGCGCTCGAAGCCATGCTCGAATTTCTGCTGATAGCGGCGCAGAAATCCCTGCTTGCCCTCCGGGACGTTCTCGTCTTCGGCGCTCAACAAATACATCGCCATGGTCGGCACGATGGTGCGCGACCACATGTACGAGGCCAGCATGGCGAAAATTACCGCTTCCGCCAGCGGCACGAAGAGAAACCTAGCCACACCCGAAAGGAAAAACATGGGAATAAATACAATGCAGATGCACAGCGTGGACACGAATGCCGGCACGGCGATCTGCTGCGCCCCATCCAGAATGGCTTGCACCGTTTCCTTACCCATCGCCAGGTTACGGTTGATATTCTCGATTTCCACCGTGGCGTCATCCACCAGGATGCCCACCGCCAGCGCCAGCCCGCCCAGCGTCATGATATTGATGGTTTCGCCCAGCGCGCTAAGGCACAGCACGCTTACCAGAATCGACAACGGAATGGACGCGGCAATAATTACCGTGCTTTTCCAGTTGCCCAGGAACACCAGAATCATAAAGGCCGTCAGGCATGCGGCGATCAGCCCCTCGCGCAACACTCCATAAATGGAAGCGCGCACAAAAAGCGACTGGTCGAACAGCATGGCAATGTGCAACCCCTCGGGTATGGAGCCCGAGTAATTTTGAATGCTCTGTTTCACCCGCTTCACAATATCCAGGGTGGATGCCGAGCCGGTCTTGTACACCGACATCAGCACGCCGCGCTGTCCGTTAGCGCGCACAATGTTGGTCTGCGGCGAAAATCCATCGCGGATGTGCGCCACGTCGCGCATATAAATGGTCGCGCCGTTAACGGTCTTGATCGGCAGGTCGTTCAGCCCCTCCACCGTCTGCGGGCTGCCGTTCATTTCCACCATGTATTCGATGGTTCCCAGTTTCGCCGTGCCGGTGGGCAGAATCAGGTTCTGCGCATTGATGGCGTTCACGATGTCCACGGGAGAAAGCCCCTTGGCTTGCAGCAGGGTGGTGTTCAGGTCGACGGAAATCAGTCGCTGCTTTCCGCCGTAAGGATAGGGAAGTGCGGCGCCCTGCACGGTCGCCAGTTGCGTGCGAATGAAGTTATTTCCAAAATCAAAAAGCGCCTGTTCGCTCAGGTTGTCGCTGGTCATGCCGATCTGGATCACCGGAACGGTGGCCGCCGAATAGATAGCTACCAGCGGCGCCGTCGTGCCGGGCGGCATGGTTCTTAAGATCGTTTGCACGATGGCCGTGGTCTGCGCCAGTGCCGTCTGAATGTTGGCACGCGGCTGAAAATATATTTTGACCACGGAAATTCCATTCAGCGATTGCGATTCGATATGCTCCACGTCGTTTACCAGAACGGTCACGGCGCGTTCGGAGTTGGAAGTGATACGTTGCTCCATCTCCTGCGGCTGCAAGCCTGAGTAGTTCCACACCAGGCTGATCACCGGGATATCGATGTTGGGAAAAATGTCCGTGGGCGTGCGCAACAGCACCACCGGTGTCAGCAACACAATCACCAGGGCCATCACGATAAACGTGTACGGTCTCGAAAGCGCTAAACGGACAATCCACATACTGTCTTGTGATTTCCCTCAATGGGCCGGCAATTCAACCCGCAACGTTGCTCACGACCTGGTTTTTCGTACTTCCGTTAGATTCGGCCCAATGCCCACTTGGGTACGCTCTTTGCTCTTCGCGTGTTCGCCAGCGGGTAGCGGAATGGTAACAAAAACCGGCGCAAAGATTCTGACCGGTGCTCGATCTTGGATGCCTCCACCCGCTTGCCCGATACGCGGCGCGACTCTGGACGAACTCGGGGCGAAACAATACGAAAAAACGAAGCTACAAGTGTGGACGCCGTCCGTTGTATAGTCTGCCGACGACCGCGTCAAAATTAGAACATCCAGGAGAGGAGATGTGCCCAATGACGAAGACGATAGAGGCGATTCCTGAAAAGACCAGATGGGAGATAGCCACCAAAGGATTGACCGGGGCATATATTGCGATCTCGAACGCCATGAAACAAGGCATGGGGCAGAAAAAATTTGAGGATTTCAACGGGCCACTCTGGTATCAGGCTGCCAAGGGGGCAAAAGAATTTGCCGATTCCTTCGGCTTAGCCAGCGACAGCGCCGCGGATGTCGAACGCGCGACCCACCTCCTTGCCAAAGCCTCCATGGGGCCGGAGTTCGTGTTCCAGGTTGTGGAAGAATCCAAAGACCGATGTGTGGGAACGGCCACTCATTGTCCCTGGTACAACAGGTGGAAGGAGCAGGGCATCGACTTCGATACCTGCGGCGTCGGGCACCAGAATTGGGGTGCGGGAGCTACCGAGAGTCTAAACCCGGATTTCAAGTTCACGCTTACCAAAAACATGGTCCGCGGCGACGCGCATTGCGAGTGGGTGGTGGAGCGGAAGAAGTAGGAGAGCGGCGGCGCAGCGACTACTTGTGGGTCATAGTGAAAACGCCGTCCCAGCCGATGGGCGGCTCATCGAACAGATAGTCCTGGCAGCGTTTCCAGTACAGGCGTGAGGGCCCGTCCTCGGTCCACTTATCCAGGATGGCTTGAAAGACGCGCTGCGCGTCATCCCAGCGTCGCGCGCGATATAATTTTTGTCCCTGGCTGAATTGATCCAGGCGCTGTTGCAAGTCCGCCGGGCTGCCATACTCGCAGGGTTCGCCCTGGCGGGCGATCAATTCGTAAATGGTAACCGGCTGCGTTTTTCCCTTCACGCGGATTACATCCAATTCGCGGTAAACAAAATTCGCTGCCTGCGTCGCCGCATAGGTCGTTTCGTTCACGATGATGTGCGTGCCGTAGTCTTTGTTCAAACCTTCCAGGCGCGAAGACAAATTCACCGTATCGCCCAGCGCGGTGTAGCCATAGCGCAGCGTCGAACCCATGTTGCCTACGCTTGCGACGCCGCTGTTCAACCCGATGCCGATATCCAGTTTTGGTTTTCCTGCCGCGTGCCAGTCGCGCTGCATCTCGCGCACGCGCTGCATCATTTTCAGCGCGGCGTTGCAGCCGTGCATAGCGTGATCGGCCGATTCAAACGGCGCGCCCCAGAAAGCCATCACCGCGTCACCGATATATTTATCCAGCGTCCCGCCGTCGTCGAACACCAGTCCAGTCATGTCGGATAAGTACTGGTTCAGGAATACGGCCAAGTCCTGCGCGTCCAGATTTTCGGAAATCGTCGTGAACCCGCGGATGTCGCTGAACATCACGGTGATTTCCGTTTTCCGCGGTTCCACCAGCTTGGGATTCAGCAGCAGCCGCCGGATCACTTCCGGGCTCAGGTATTGCCCGAACGCGGTTCGAATCTTACGTTTTTCTTTTTCCTCGACTAATGCGCGGTACAGCGACACCAGCATCACGTTCGAAACCAGCGTCAGGGCCGGCACGCTGAAGTTCAGCCACGAGCCGTGCAGGAACGCGACGTAATCCACGGCCAGCAGCGGCAACAGAAAGCTCAAGCCAAACCACATCCATCGCGGCGTTACCAGCGCCATCCATATCCCCACCGGGATGCCAAAAAACCAGATCAGGCCGATGTCCCACAGTTCCTGGGCCGCGCCGCGTTTCAGCGCGCCATGATTCAGCATGTTGTCGATGGCGTTGGCGTGTACTTCCACTCCGGGATAGGTGATGCCCCCGTAGGGCGGCGTGCGTAAATCTCCAATGCCGGTTGCCGATGCGCCCACCAGCACGATTTTGTCTTTGAACGTTCCGGCAGGCAGCTTGTGCTGTACCACATCCACAATCGAGTAATAAGGATAAGTGCGCTCCGGCCCGCGATAGTTGATGGCCATGCGCCCTATGCTGTCCGGCTTCACTTGCAGCTTGTCGCCGAATTGCAGGCTGACCACGCCAGTCTGGTTGTAATTCACCGTCATTTGCTCGGACGGCACACCCAGGTACAACCGGATGGTCTGCACCTCCAGCGATCCGTACAGCTCGGCCTGCGCCAATCTCCCTGAGGGGTCGAAGGGCACTGCCAGCAGCGAGCGCCGCAGCACGCCGTCGGCATCCGGCAGCACGTTGAAAAAGCCCATGGTGCTTTTGCTGTTGTTGTCGGGGCTCAGCAGCGCCGGAATATTGGCCATCGTCGCGGTATACAAAATCCCGTTCGCTTCATAGCGCTGCATCAAATCCAGAAAATCCTGCTTGCCGGTGGCGGGATTCAGCGAATTCTGTCCCAGCGAATACCATTGCACCAGCTCGGCGTAAGAATTCAGCGTGGCCTCATCGACGCCTTTCAATTCCTCGCGCGGAAAGAAAAAATTTCCCAGCACCACGTTGCCAAATTTCTGTATCGCCTCGCCAAATTGTTTGTCGGCGTCATACTCTGCTGCCAGCGCCTTGATTTCCTCTTCCAGTTTGGGGTCTACGCGCAGGCCCGCGCCTTTGCGTTTTTCCAGCCGCTCGGCTAGCGCGCGAACGGGTGCCGCGGTCTGGTCTGGTTTATCGAAGGTGATGTCGAAACCCACCACCTTCGCGTCGTCCTCGCGCAAGACGTCCAACATAGTAGCGAAATTGGTTCGAGAAAACGGCCACTTGCCCAGCCCTTCCTGTGACCGTTGATCGATGTCGACAATTACAATTCGGAGATCGGCGGGACTATATTTCGCGGGGCGCATGCGGAAGCGCGTATCCAGCGCATCCAGCTCCAGCCGTTCGACAAATACCAGCAGGGGATTGCTGTGCTCGCCGATGTATGTGAAAACGTACAGGCCCAGCGCGGTGATGGTGATGGCCAGGCTGATCAGGAAGGAAGCGCGATGCTGCCACCAGGCTTGCAGTAGCTCCACGACTGCCAATCCTCGCGGCCGGGTTCCGCCTGATGAAGCTTCCATCGACTGTCGCGCTAGTCGCGGAAAATAAAGTTCAGGCGAACGCCGCTGACGTTAATCAAATCGCCGTCCTTCAACAGCACCTGCCCGCGTACCGGTGAGCCATTCACGGAAGGAACTTTCGCGCCCGCGCCGATATAGTAGCCGTCGTCGCGCTGGTTGATTTGCGCCGCCATGGCTGGTTTGAACCACCCGCGGAGTTGCACGGTGGCCAGGTTGGACTTGCCGATAACCGTCAACTTGCTGCTCAGCGTGTATTCGTTGCGGTCCGTCCTGCCGCCCAACACCACCAGCGTCGGAACTTTCAGTCGTCCGGAAGCAAATTGTGTGCGCTCGCCCATCGCCGCGGCCTGTTGAAGCATTTCGCGGCGCACCTTGGTATCCAGAACCATGGTTTCGTTGATACGCGGAGCGGCGGCCTTTTGCGCGTTCTCCATGCCCTGCGTCAAGGGAGCGTCGGCGGTGGCGTTGACCTTGATGTGGTGTTTGCCGATGTGGATGGAGTCGCCGTCATGCAGTGTGGCGCGCTCGACACGCATATCGTTCACGAACGTGCCGTTCAGGCTGTCGAGGTCTTCGACCACCAGCCGGCCGCCTTCCACGTAAACTCGCGCGTGATAGTTGGAGACCGCCAGGTTATCAACCGGCAAGTCGTTGTCCGGTGAGCGCCCGATGCCGACCGGCCTGGCTCCCACCGGCACTTCCTTCACCGTTTTTTCTTCGAACATCAGCGTCAGTTTCGCCATTTCACAATCCTCCTGCAGAGCCGTTGCCGCCCGCAGTTTTCTGCGCCCCTCGGCGCAACCAGGAAAACCATCCCTTTTCTTTCGCATCCATTCGAATCACGATCACCGTGACGTTGTCCGCGCCGCCATTGTCGTTCGCCAGCGCCACCAGCTTTTCCACGGCGTGGTGCGGGTCGGGTTCGGCTTGCAGCGTCCCCGCGATCTCCGGCTCCGTAACCATGCGCGTCAGCCCATCGGAACAAAGCAGCACCACGTCGTGTGGAAACAGCGTATGTTCGTCCGCGTCCACGTCCACTTCCGGCTGCGTTCCCAGCGCGCGCAGCAATACGCTCTGCATCTCGCTGTGTTCCGCTTCCGCCGCGGTCAAAATTCCCCGCCGCACTTGCTCGGCCACCAGCGAATGGTCGCTGGTCAGCTGCTGCAGCGCCCCAGTCCGCAGTAAATAGGCGCGGCTATCGCCCACGTGCGCGATGCTCAATTTCTCTTCGTTGATCCACGCAGCGGTCAATGTCGCGCCCATACCGGCCTGCTCCGGCCGCAGTTCAGCCGACTCATAAATCTTCCTGTTCGCCAGATGCGCGGCGTTGAACAGCCGCTTGGTCTTCTCGCTCCACCCGGGCTGCGCTGGCGGCGCGAAAGAGACGGCATCCGGTTCCGCTTCTAGGCAGTATTTCACGACCGTTTCCACCGCCAGCGCGCTGGCGACTTCGCCGTGGGCTTCTCCACCCATGCCGTCGGAAATCACAAACAGGCTCAGCGACTGCACGATGCGGTAGCAGTCTTCGTTGTTCCCGCGCTGCTGCCCGACGTCGCTCTTGCCGCTGCTCTCGATGCGCACAATACCCCTTGCCTGACCGCCGCCCTAAAAGCGCGGTCGCGGTCGACACCCGAAGCGTGCCGGGAGTTGGTAACCCCTGCTCACACGCTACCAGACACGTCCAGCCCGTTAAAGCCTCTGAACCCTACTAATTAGCAGCGTTTTAGCTACAGGGCGGGGTGGGCCGGGCGGGGAAATTCGCGCACTGGACATCTATCTCGCTCGACTGTACACTGAGTATGTACAGATCGTACTTATAACTTGTACATGGAGCTCGATACCATGACCATGCGCGTATTAAC
>JBBSFG010000024.1:0-20889 GCA_038238965.1 Candidatus Acidiferrales bacterium
AAGGAGAACCTTGATGCCGACGTTGCGGCGCAACATGTGGATGGTGTGATTTCCGCCGATGGAGAGGGCATCGCCGTCGCCGGTCGCGAGCCAGACTTCCAGGTCGGGACGCAGAGCCTTGATGCCAGTGGCAACCGCAGGTGCGCGCCCGTGGATGGTGTGGAAGCCGAAGGTGTTCATGTAATAGGGGAAGCGGCTGGAGCAGCCGATGCCGCTGACGACCACGAAGTTTTCGCGGGCGATGCCCAGCTCTGGAAACACCGACTGCACCGCGGAGAGGATGGCGTAGTCTCCGCAGCCAGGGCACCAGCGCACTTCCTGGTCGGTCTGAAAATCTTTTTTGGTAAGCGGGGTGATGGGCGGGAGGGTGGTGGCGCTCATTCGAAATTCTCCTGGCCGCCGAGTATTTCGTCGATTTTCTGCTCGAGCTCGGCCTGCTTGAACGGACGGCCCTGGATTTTGTTGAGGCCGACAGCGTCAACCAGATACTTGGCGCGCAGAATCCAGAGCAACTGGCCCATGTTCAATTCCGGGACGAGCACGTGTTTGTAACGCTTGATGAGGTCGCCGAGATTGGCGGCCAGCGGATTCAGATGGCGCAAGTGCACGTGGCCGATTTTGTGGCCCTTTTCGCGCTGCGCCCGCATGGCCGCGGTAATGGCGCCGTGCGTGGAACCCCAGGCGACGATCAACAGGTCGCCTTCGCGATCGCCGGCAGGGACGAGGTCGGGAATGTCCTGAACGATGCCAGCTACTTTGGCGGCGCGAATGCGCACCATGTTTTCGTGATTCAGCGGCTCGTAATTGATGTTGCCGGTGACGTCCTGCTTTTCCAATCCACCGATGCGGTGCTCGAGGCCGCGAGTGCCGGGGACAGCCCACGGGCGCGCCAAAGTCTGCGGGTCGCGCTTGTAGGGCAAAAATCCTTCCGGGTTGTTAGCGAATTGCACTTTGAAATCGGGAATTTCGTCGACTCCGGGAACATGCCAGGGCTCCGCGCCATTGGCGAGGTAGCCGTCTGAAAGCAAAATTACCGGAACCATATATTTCACGGCGATGCGGCAGGCCTCCAGTGCAGCCCAGAAGCAATCCCCGGGCGTGGAAGCGGCGAGCACGGGGATGGGAGCTTCGGAATTGCGGCCAAACATGGCTTGCAGCAAGTCGGCCTGTTCGGTTTTCGTGGGTAATCCGGTAGAGGGACCGCCGCGCTGAATATTGCAAATGACGAGCGGTAGCTCGATGGCGACGGCGAGGCCGAGCGCTTCCGTTTTGAGGGCCATGCCGGGGCCGGAGGTGGTGGTGATGGCCAGCGCACCGGCGTACGCGGCGCCAATCGCGGAGGAGATGGCGGCGATTTCATCTTCCGCCTGAAAGGTCATCACGCCAAAATCTTTGTACTGCGACAGCTCGTGCAAAATGTCGGAGGCCGGCGTAATCGGGTAGCTGCCCTGGAACAGGCGCAATCCCGATTTCTGGGAGGCGGTGACGAGGCCAAGGGCCAGCGCCTGGTTGCCGCTGAGGTTGCGATACAGGCCCGGCGACAATTGCGCGGGAGGAATTTCGTAGCTGATCTGGAAAGCTTCGGTGGCTTCGCAGTAGGAATAACCGGCCTTCATGGCCAGCTTATTGGCTTCGGTGATCAGCGGCTTGTTTTTGAATTTATCTTCAATCCAGCGAACCGTGGAATCCATGGAGCGGTTGTAAAGCCAATAGCACATGCCCAGGGCAAAGAAATTCTTGCAGCGGTCCATGGACTTGGCATCGAGTCCGAGATGTTCGAGGGCGCGGCGGGTGAGACGCTCGAGTTCGACGGAAAAGAGGCGAAACTTGTCGAGCGAATGGTCTTCCAGCGGATTCACCGACATCTGCGCCTTGCGCAGGTCGTTTTCGGTGAAGCTGTCGCTGTTGACGATCAGAATTCCGTTGGCTTTCAGGTCGGCGACATTGACTTTGAGGGCCGCGGGATTCATGGCGATGAGCACGTCGACGGCATCGCCCGGGGTGGACACATCGTCGGAGGAAAAATGCAACTGGAAGCCGCTTACGCCGGGCAGCGTGCCCGCAGGGGCGCGGATTTCCGCGGGATAGTCGGGGAAGGTACGGATGTCGTTGCCGTAAAGCGCGACGGTGTTGGTGAACTGGCTGCCGGTAATCTGCATGCCGTCGCCGGAATCGCCGGCGAAGCGGATAACCGCGCGATCGATGACCTCGCGCTTGGCGCGGACTGACGGCAATGTGGTCAGAGTCGACATATTCCCAAGGTTCCCGTTCTCAGCGCGCGTGGTCGCCTACGCGTTTTCACGCGCTGGTCCGACAGCGGCGCTAGAAGGGTGACGGAAAAAGAATACCACAGCGGGGCGTGGAAGGAGGTGTGGAGGCGACGGGATTCGGGACGACGAACATGAGCGGGTGGTGAGGTGTAGTGAGGTGTGCCAAAGACCAGGAGGAAGCGAACGTCTAGAAGAAAAGTGAAGGAGTCCCGACCTATTTTTCTAACCGAGGCCAAGCCGTTTACCAATGATCGAAGCCTGAAAAGCGGTAGTGACGCATTTAATAGAACTCAGAGGACATGGGCGTGGGGTGCACATTTTGAAACTGCGTCACTACCTGAAAAGCATTTCGCTTGACGTTCGCTTTCTTTTCGCCTAAGTTGTAGGGACTGAAGCCTGCCGTCCCAGATGTGCGAATTGCAGGTATCCGATCGGAGGCGCACGTGGCCCTGACCAAGAGACAAAAGGAAGTGCTGGATTATCTGGTTTCGTTTGAAACGAAGCATGGATACTCGCCGAGCTTTGAGGAAATCGGCAAAGGAATGAAACTGACGTCGCTGGCGACGGTTCACAAGCACATCTCGACGCTGGAGAAGAAGGGTTTCATCCGGCGCGGGTATAACCAGAGCCGCTCGATTGAAATTGTGCAGCTGCCAAAATCGGTAAAAGACCAGGTGATGGAGCGCAAGATTCAAGAGCTGCCGTTAGTGGGGCGCATCGCTGCGGGGAGGCCGCTGGAAGCGGTCGAGGAACGCGAGACGCTGTCGCTGGGCGATTTTGCGCGCGGCGGGAATTCCTTTGTGCTGCAGGTGAAGGGCACATCCATGATTGAAGACCACATTATGGATGGCGACTACGTGGTGTGCGAACAAACGCAGGTGGCCAACGCGGGAGACATCGTGGTGGCGCTGATCGGCGATGACGAAGCTACGCTAAAGCGCTTCTATCGTGAAGGTCCCGGCAAAATACGGCTGCAGCCGGCTAATTCGGATATGGGCCCGATTATCGTGGCGGCCAACGACCTGAAGATTCAGGGGCGGGTTATTGGCGTACTGAGAAAATATTAGCGAATCTGGAACATAACGCAAAAGCGGACAGCTTCCCAATTTACGAGGGAGCCATATCGGCTAAACTATTCTTAGCCCGTATCACACCCTCGGAAGGGAAGTCCGCACTTGAGCCATCCTACAGCCGAAAAATCAGTGGCGGTAACGTTCGCGGGAATTGCATTGGCGCTGGTGCTTTCCCTGGCCTTGCCGATGCGATGCGCAGCGTATGCGGTACTGGCCCACGAAGCCATCATCGACACGATGTGGGATACGAACATCAAGCCCCTGCTGCTGAAGAGATTTCCTCACTCCACTGTGGACGAATTGCACAAGGCGCATGGCTACGCGTATGGCGGAGCCATCATCCAGGACATGGGCTATTATCCGCACGGGAGCCATCTTTTCAGCGACCTGACGCACTACGTGCGAAGCGGCGACTTCATCGTGGCGATGATTCGGGACTCGAAGGATTTGAACGATTACGCGTTTGCGCTGGGAGCGCTGGCGCATTATGCCGCCGACAATGATGGACACAGTATCGGAACGAATCCGTCGGTGCCGTTGCTGTATCCCAAGCTGAAGAAGAAATATGGAAACGTAGTTACGTATGAGCAAGATCCGCTAGCGCATGTAAAAACGGAGTTTGGGTTCGACGTTCTGGAAGTGGCGCAAAACCGGTATGCGCCGGACAGCTATCACGACTTCATCGGCTTTCAGGTGGCGGTTCCGGTGCTGGAACAGGCGTTCCAGGAAACGTACGGCCTGGCGTTAAAAACGGTGCTTCCCAAAGAGGAAGAAACACTTAATTCCTATCGCCACGCGGTCAGCCAACAACTGCCGAAAGCCACGCGTATCGCCTGGAGCTTGAAAGAGAAAGACATCCAAAGAGACTCGCCGGGGACCACCAAAAAGAAGTTTCTTTACAACCTCTCTCGCGCCAGCTACGAGAAGGAATGGGGCAAGTCTTACGAGCGGCCGACATTCGGTGAAAAATTTATCGCTTTTCTGACCCGGCTGTTACCCAAAATTGGCCCGCTGCGCGTGCTGCAGTTCCGCGCGCCAACGCCGCAAACAGAAAAAATGTTTGAGACGAGCTTCAACGCCACGCTGGCGCGGTATCGTGGCCTGCTTGCTCAGGTTGGTAACGGCCACCTGGAATTGACTAACGACAACTTTGACACGGGAGCGATCAGCGCGCCTGGCGTCTACTTCATGAATGACGACACCTATGCGAAACTGCTGGACAAGCTGGCGGACGAGAAGTTTGCCGGAGCCGCGCCCGAAGTACGAGCAAATATATTGACATTTTTCGCGGACTCGAACGCTCCGTACGCCACCAAGCGCGATCCGAAGGCGTGGGCCAAGGTCCAGGTTGAGTTGGAGCAATTGAAAACGGCTCCGGCTGCCGCACCTTCGGTTGCAACGCCTGCAACGAACGCAGAACTTTTCGCCCCGTCCAAGCCGGACGCCTCTAAACCCTGAATTTACCTTTAGTACGAAAGCCGATTCCACGGGATGGCGCTTCGCGCAGAAATTATTTGCGTTTGCCGCATGAAAAATTCCGCGGGCCGGTGTCGCGCTGCGTGCATGAAACAATGTAGAATTCCGCGCATGCTTCTGCTGCGCACGGAATGAAAAGCATAAAACCCATTCGCAAACTTCTAGCGGCTAACCGCAGCGAAATCGCTATCCGCATATTCCGCGCGGCGAACGAGCTCGGACTGCGCACTGTGGCGATTTACTCGCAGGAAGATCGTCTGGCGCTGCACCGCTTCAAAGCCGATGAGGCGTATCAAACAGGCGCGGGGAAAGGCCCGGTGGAGGCGTACCTGGACATCGCCGGAATTGTGGCGCTGGCGAAGGAAAAAGACGTTGATGCGATCCATCCAGGGTATGGATTCCTGTCTGAAAATCCGGCGTTTGCGCGGGCGTGCGAAGCGGCGGGAATAAAATTTATTGGCCCGACGCCGGAGTTGCTGGAACTGCTGGGGGACAAGACGGCTGCGCGGCGGCTGGCGGCCTCGGCGGGAGTGCCGGTGCTGCCCGGCACCGCGGAACCGGTAAAGACGCCGGTGGCCGCGCACAAAGCTGCCGCGGAAATTGGCTACCCGGTGATGGTGAAGGCCGCGATGGGCGGAGGCGGACGAGGCATGCGCGTCGTGCGCGATGCCGCGGAACTCGACGGCTTGCTGGAGGAAGCGCAGGGGGAGGCGCGTTCGGCGTTTGGCGATGGGTCAGTGTTCCTGGAGAAATATTTGGCGCGCGCGCGGCACCTGGAGGTGCAGATTCTCGGCGACGAGCATGGCGGGCTGGTACATCTGTACGAACGCGATTGCTCAGTGCAGCGCCGTCATCAAAAGGTGGTGGAGGTCGCGCCGGCGGCGAATCTGCCGGTCGGCGTGCGCGACGAGTTATGCGCGGCCGCGGTGAAACTGGCGCGCAAAGCCGGATATCGCAACGCCGGCACGGTGGAGTTTCTGTATGACGTGGATGCGGCGAAGTTTTATTTCATCGAAGTGAACCCGCGCATCCAGGTGGAGCACACCGTAACGGAGATGGTCACGGGCATTGACCTGGTGCGTTCGCAGATATTGGTGGCGCAAGGGCATCGTTTGCATGAGGCGCCACTGTCGCTGCCCGCCCAGGACAAGATTCCGCTGTATGGCGCCGCGCTGCAATGCAGAGTTACCACGGAAGATCCGGCGAATAATTTTGCGCCGGATTACGGAAAAATTTCCACATACCGCTCGCCGGCCGGGTTTGGAATTCGGCTCGATGGAGGAACGGCGTACGCAGGCGCAATCCTGGCCGCGTATTACGATTCGCTGCTGGTAAAAGTGACGGCCTGGGGAGCGAATTTGCCCGAGGCGTGCCAGCGGATGGACCGGGCGCTGCGCGAGTTTCGCATTCGCGGAGTCAAAACGAACATTCCGTTCGTGGAAAATGTTGTAAATCATCCGAAATTCAGAATCGGGGAAGTGACCACTTCGTTTCTGGACGATTGGCCGGAGCTTTTCCGCTTTCGGACGCGCGGTGATCGCGCCACAAAGCTACTTTCGTATATTGGCGACGTCATCCTGAACGGCAATCCGGAAGTAAAAGGGAAGAAGGTCCCGGAGATTCGCGAGACGGCGGTGGTGCCTGCGGCGGGCGGGCTAGAAATTCAGACTGGAACGCGGCAGTTGCTGCAAAAGCTGGGGCCGGAGAAATTTGCAGCCTGGGCGAAGAAAGAAAAGCGGCTGCTGATCACCGATACGACTTTTCGCGATGCGCACCAGTCGCTGATGGCTACCAGAGTGCGGACGCACGATTTGCTGGTGACGGCCAATGCAATAGCGCGGCGTCTGCCGAATCTGTTCAGCCTGGAAATGTGGGGCGGGGCTACATTTGATACTTCGTTGCGTTTTTTGCACGAGGATCCGTGGCAGCGTTTGCGAGAACTGCGCGCGCGGGTGCCGAATATTTGTTTTCAAATGCTGTTGCGCGGTGCGAACGCGGTGGGTTACGCCTCGTATCCCGACAACGTCATCGTGGAATTTGTGCGCGAGGCATATGCGCAAGGCATCGACATTTTCCGGATATTCGACTCGTTAAATTCCATCGACAACATGCGCGTTTCGATCGACGCAGCGCTGGAGACCGGGGCGGTGTGCGAGCCGGCCATTTGCTACACGGGCGATATTCTGGATGCCGGGCGGCCCAAGTACGCGCTGAAATATTACGTGACGATGGCGCAGCAACTGGAAAAGCTGGGCGCGCATTTTCTGGCCATCAAAGATATGGCGGGATTGTGCAAGCCGTACGCAGCGTTTGAACTGGTGAAAGCGCTACGGCAGGAAATCGGCATTCCCGTTCATTTTCATACGCACGACACGAGCGGACTGAATGCGGCGAGCGTGTTGAAGGCGGCGGACGCGGGTGTCGACGTGGCGGACGCCGCGCTGGCGGCCATGAGCGGGGGCACCAGCCAGCCGAATCTGAATGCGATTGTGGAAGCACTGAGACATACGCCGCGCGATACGCAGCTGGATATCGAAACGTTGAACGAGTGTTCGGATTATTGGGAGACGGTGCGGAATTGTTATGTGGCGTTTGATTCCGCGCCAAAGTCAGGATCCGCGCGGCTGTACCAACATGAAATTCCCGGCGGGCAATACACCAATCTTCGGGAGCAGGCCGCCGCCATGGGATTGGGCCATCGGTGGCGCGAAGCGGAAAAAATGTATGCCGAGGTCAACCAGCTTTTCGGAGACATCGTTAAGGTGACGCCTTCGAGCAAAGTTGTGGGCGACATGACGCTCTTCCTGATTGCCAACGAGCTGCATCCGGCCGATATTCTGGCGCTGGATGAGAAGCACGATATTTCGCTGCCAAATTCCGTGGTGGAGATGTTTTCAGGTGTGCTGGGCACACCGCCAGGCGGCTGGCCGAAGAAATTGCAGAAAATAATTCTGCGGGGCCAGGCTCCCATGCGCGGGCGCCCGGGAACGAATATGGAGGCAGTGGACCTGGACAAAGAGCAAAAGGCGCTGGAGAAGAAAACCGGGCACCCGGTGCGGCGCGAAGATTTATTGAGTTACCTGCTGTACCCGGAGGTGTTTACCAAGTACGACAAATTCCGGCACACGTATGGCGATGTAAGCGTGCTGCCGACCAGCGCGTTTTTTTATGGGCTGCAATCGGGCGAAGAAATCACCGTGGAGATCGAGTCGGGCAAATCGCTGATCATCAAATTCCTGACCGCCAGCGAAGCGCACCCCGACGGCACGCGGACGTTGTTTTTTGAATTGAACGGCCAGCCGCGGGAAGTGAACGTACGCGATCGCGCGTTGCGGGTGGTGGAGCGGTCGCATCCGAAGGCGGACCCGGCGGATCCCGGGCAGGTGGCCGCGCCGACGGCGGGAGTGATCAGCGGAATCGCGGTGCAGGCCAATCACGCGGTGGAGCGCGGCGCGAAATTGCTAACACTGGAAGCCATGAAGATGCAATCGAACATTTACGCGCCGATCTCGGGGCGGATCGTAAAGTTGCTGGTTTCTCCCGGCCAAAATGTAGAGGCTAAGGATCTGCTCGTCACCATCACCCCATGACGTTTCGCAAACACGAAAACTTTCCTTCTCAAATTTTGAAAAACGAACGGGACCTGGTGGTTTACCTGCCGCCTGGATACGAGGAGCAGCCCGGGCGACGCTTTCCGGTGCTGTACCTGCATGACGGACAGAATTTGTTTGATGGCTCGACTTCGTTTGTTCCGGGGATGGATTGGCGGGTGGGGCAGACTTCGGACCACTTGATTGGAACGGGCATGGTCGAGCCGCTAGTGATCGTGGGAATTTACAATACTGGGAAGTATCGCATCCGCGAATATACGCCCTGGCGTGCGCCAAAACTTGGCGGAGGTAGCGCCAAACGGTATGCGAAATTTCTGATTGAGGAATTGAAACCGTTCATCGATAGCGAATATCGCACGCTGGGGGATGCGGCGAACACAGGACTGGGCGGTTCGTCGCTGGGTGGGCTGGTTTCATTGTATGTGGGGCTGCGATTTCCCCGGGTGTACGGCCGATTGGCAGCGCTGTCTCCGTCGGTGTGGTGGAATCAGCGCATCATGCACCGTTTCGCCGCCACGGTGCAGGCGCAGCCGCGCCCCCGCATCTGGTTGGATATCGGTACCGGCGAAGGTTCGCAAATCGTGCACGATGTAGAAAACTTCCGCGATGTATTGTTGCAAAAAGGCTGGCAGCCGGGCGCAGACCTCCACTATGAGCGGGTGGAGGGAGCGGAACATAACGAAGCGGCGTGGGCGCAACGGGTTGGTCCGGTGTTGCAATTTCTCTTCCCGGTAAGGAATAGCAAAGTATAATCCGGCCTCCGAGTAGTAGGGGACCGCCCTGCCGCCCATTTTAATTTTGGGATTTTATGTCCGACGACAAACCGGTGACGATTTTGTGCGTGAGCTCCTATGAAAAGGGGCAGGAATTTATTGGCACGTGCAAGGCCCTCGGTTGCCGCGTTCTGCTGCTCACTGTGGAGAAGTTGAAAGATGCGGACTGGCCGCGCGACTGCCTGGACGGAATCTTTACCATGCCGGAAGAGCTTCCGCTGCAAGGCTTGATTTATTCCGTCAGCTACATTGCCCGTTCGCAGTCCATCGACCGGATCGTGGCGCTGGACGAGTTTGACATGGAGAATGTTTCGGCGCTGCGCGAGCATTTGCGGATTCCAGGGATGGGCTTGACGACAGTGCGTTATTTTCGCGACAAGCTGGCCATGCGCGCGCGCGCTAAGGAAGCGGGAATCCGCGTGCCGGAGTTTGTGCATGTGCTGAATTACGACAGCTTGCGAGAATACATGTCGCGTGTGCCGGGGCCGTGGCTATTAAAGCCGCGCTCACAGGCTTCCGGCATCGGCATGAAAAAGATTCATAGCCCGGACGAGTTGTGGCCGTGGCTGGACCAGCTTGGCGACCAGCAGTCTTTTTATCTGCTGGAACAGTTCGTGCCCGGGACGGTGTATCACGTTGACAGCATCGCTGCGGAGCGCGACGTGGTTTTCGCAGAAGCGCATGCGTACGGCACGCCGCCATTGACGACTTCTCATCAAGGCGGGGTCTTTACGACCAGCACGCTGCCGCCTGATTCGCCGGATACGGCGGAGCTTCTGGCACTGAACCGGAAAGTTCTCAATGAACTGGGATTCGTGCGCGGAGTCACGCACGCGGAGTTTCTGAAAGCTCATGAGGACGGCAAGTTTTATTTCATCGAGGTGGCCGCGCGAGTTGGTGGGGCGTACATCAGCGACCTGGTGGAAGCGGCGACGGGAGTCAGTCTGTGGCGGGAATGGGCGCGCCTGGAAGTGGGAGCGAGCAAACAGGCGTACCAGCTCCCTCCGCATCGGCGGGAATATGCCGCCGTGATTTTGTCGCTGGCGCGGCAGGAGCATCCGGATACCTCTGCTTATAGCGATCCGGAAATTGTGCGGCGCATTTCCAAATACCATCACGCGGGGCTGATTCTTAAGTCCCCCAGCTCGGCGCGCATCCAGGAGTTGTTGAAGTCTTACCCGACACGCTTTCAGGAGGATTTTCTGGCCACCGAGCCGGTTCCGGAGAAACCTACGTCCTGAGGCGGCACAGGAAGACTCGCCGTGCGAAAAGTGCCAGTAAAAGAGCAGATTTTGGGTCGCCGGTACAACGCCTTCTGTGTTATGTTGACGCCCCCTGTCCTCTGGTCCGGTTACTGTCACGCACAGTCCGGCCAGGCTCTGTTTGCAGTTGCCTATCCCAAGGAATAGAGTTTGCTGTACCCCGGCAGGACGTCTGGTCGTTACGGCGCTCCCTTGGGAGGGTCCGATGTGGAGTAACAAAAAACCGGATACGCCGCAGGCCGCGCAACCGGAGACGAAAAACTTACATTCGAATGAGTCGCCAAGGCCTGCTGCGGCGACTTGGGAGGAAACAAACGCCATGAGTACCGATGCAATGCGTCCATTAGGGGCCACCGGGGGTTCGGCAGCACGCCTGGGGTCCAGCCTGCACGTGAAGGGTGAAATCTCGGGCAACGAGGATCTGCTTATCGACGGGACGGTCGAAGGGTTGATCACGCTGGACGAGCGCAAGCTGACGGTTGGCGCGAGCGCCAAAGTCACCGCGGACATTATTGCCCGTGAAGTTGTAGTGTACGGCACGGTCAAGGGTAATCTACGAGCGAAAGACCGCATCGAAATCAAGAAGGATGGGTCGGTAAACGGCGACCTGACCACGGCGCGGATTATGATCGAAGATGGAGCGTACTTTAAGGGCTCCATCGAGATCGACAAGACCGCCGACAAAGATGCGGGCGCCAATGCGTTTGCGCGCAGCAATGCTTCACCGGCCGCGGCGAAGACCATTTAATTTTTTTCAGCCTAGTCTTAGAAGGGCGGCGGGATAAACTCCTGGCCGCCCTTTTTGTTTTGGAGCGGTTCGCAGCGCTGCTGGACGAAAAGGTCGAACCTGGGAGTTCAAACGAGGCTTCGACTGTATTTATTAAGTTGATACGTATCTTATATAGAGAGTATCGTTCCAGCGGCGGGTGGGCTTTTACCCCAGCCTGCGTGGAGCGATTTCTTGGGGCGTCGCTGGCAAAGTCTCACACTGGATGTGCTTTTTCTGATCGGAATGGCCGGAGGGTGCGGCGGTGGGGGTTCGACTTTCCAAACACAGCCGCCTCCGCCGCCATCGGCGGATTTCACAGTCGGCGTGAGCGCGGGAACCGTGGTAGTTGTTCAAGGCGGGGTCAGCGCGCCGGTGATTTTCTCGATCACTGCAAAGAACGGATTCAGCGGCCAAGTGCAAATTACGCTGTCGGGATTGCCGGGTGGGGTGGTTTCGAATCCGGCAAGCCCGTTTACGGCCGCGCCCGGCGCAACTACGAACGTTGTGTTTACAGCGGCTGGCAATGCCAGCACGGGGAACGTTGCAGTATCCGCGGAGGCTGTCAGTGGCAGCCTCACTCACTCCGCGGCGTTGACGCTGACGATTCAAGGCGGCCTGAGCGCCGATTTTCCCCGCACAACTTTCGTTCGAACCGACTCCTCGCCTGCGGCGGACAATCCTGTTGGCGAAGCACGTCATCGTCACCTGGTTTTCGATCCAGCGCATCAACATCTGTTCGTCGCCAATCGGGCCATGAACCGCATGGAAGTGATCTCCACCATGGACCAGAGTAACGTGGCGCAAATCGCGATTGGGGGCGTGACCAGCGCTGAACTTTCCGCGGACGGATCCACAGTGTGGGCGGGAACCGCCGTGAACGAGATCGTAGCGGTGGATACTACGTCGCTGCGGGTGACCAAGCGTTACATGGAGGCAGGAATTTCTGCGCTGCCGTCAACTGTCTTTGACCGTCCCGAGGAAGTGCTGCCGCTAGCAAACGGAAAATGTTTCGTGCGTTTGCGCCAGCCTTCCGCTGCTGAATCGTTGCTGGCACTGTGGGATCCGGTTTTGGGCTCTCTCACTAATCTTACGTCCATGGCGCCATCGGTTTTTCAAAATGGGCTTGGGCCCATGGCTCGCAGCGGCGACTATTCGAGAGTGATCGCCGGCGCAAATGATTCGAGCGGAAACGTAGTGGTTTTTGCCGCCGCTGGGGGTGTCATCGCCGGGCCAAAATCGCTGGGGGCGGGGTCGATGAGCTGGGTGGCGGCGAATTCTGATGGCAGCCGGTTCGCGGTGGCGTTCTCGGCTGGCGGGGCCGCAAAGGTGTTGCTGCTGGATGGGTCGCTGAACCAGGTTGCGTCGCACGCTTCGAGCGGAAATTCAGGAGTGGCGTTTTCGCGCGACAGCAATTTCATTTTTGTAAGCGAATTGGCTGCGGGGGCGGCGGTAGTGACGGTGCTGGACGGGCATGATCTGCACGCTGTGGGGCAAGTGCCTGGCGCAGCCATTCAAGGGGTGGGCGCGCAGATTGAAGACTCGGATGAAACACAGATGCTCTTCGGCGTCTCGAATCGAGGCGTGAGCTTCATCGATGCGGCATCGCCGGTGACGCTTTCCGCCGCGGCTCCTGCGTTTTCCGCGGCGCCGGCGAGCGTTCCGTCCGAAGGCCCGGCTGCGGGTGGCACGGCTTTGCTTTTGAGCGGGCAAAATCTGCCGGCGGATGCGCTTTTGAAAATAGGTACGTTGGCGGCGGGGAACGTCAGCGTTTTAGGAAGTACAGCCATGCAAGCCACGTCGCCGGCGAGTGTTTCGAATGGCCCAGCAGGCGTTGTGGCGTACTCTCCCGCGAATCACTGGCTGGCGATCGCGCCGGAAGCATTCAGTTACGGGCCGAAAATTCTGCGCGTGCTGCCTGATGCGGGGGTAAGCACCGGCGGCGATGCGGTGCAAATCACCGGCTATGGATTCGGCAGCGATCCGAGCGGGATCAGTGTGAAAATTGGCGGCGCGAATGCCATCGTCGAAAGTGTCGATAGTATCGCCGCGATTACTGCGGAGAGCGAACTAGATACGACGTATCCATTTCCGGTCGAGCGAATTACGTTGCAGACTCCTCCGGGTCTCGCCGGCAACGCGGATGTCGTGGTTACTGCGAGCTCGGGATCCGCGACCGCGGCGAGGTCGTTTCAATATGTGGTAGCGGCACAATCCTATGCGAAGCCAGGATTTTTTCGGTTCATCCAATACGACCAGAAGCGCCAGCGGGTGTACCTGACCAACATCGACCACGCCGACGTCTTCGACCTGCAGCTTGGCACGTTTGTCGCGCCCATTCAGCCGCCGGGAGGGCCGCCGCCGAACGCCGGCTGGCGCGGCTTGTCGATGACACCGGACGGCTCGCGGCTGGTGATTGCAGATTTTGGTGCGCAAAGCGTTTATCTGCTCGATCCGGACACGGGCGCCGGCGGCGCCACTTTTGTGGGCGGAATCTCGGGGATCGCCAATTCCGGGCCTTCGCGTGTGGCCGCTACGAGCACGCAGACAGTGTTTGTTTCCATCAGCGCGGAAGGCGGCTCCGGCGGCGGCTGCACATCCTGTCTATCGCAGATGAATTTGTTCTCGAGCCCTCCGACGGTGCAGCCGGCGCCGGAACCGGAAGTCTCCACCTTGTTGGGTGCTCCGCTACTGCAAGGAAATGCCAGCGGAGATAATGTGGTGCTGGCATTCGGGGGCGGCTCAGGCGGACGAATCGCGGTGTGGAATGCGACCGCGCCAAATCAATTTAGTGTATCGGCGGCAAATGCCACGGTGAACGATATCGCTTCCACTGTGGACGGACAAATGTTCGCGGTACAGACCAACAGCGCGGCTGAGGTTCACGACTCGGGAATGTTTGTGACCGGGGTGCCTGCCGCTGCGGAGTTGACGCAGATTCCCGGACGTATCGCTGTGCCCGGAATGGCGATGCATCCGACTGGGGCGCTGCTGTATCAACCGTTCCTGACGGGCACTGCCGGGGCAGCGGGCGTGAAAGGCGGCGTGGACATTACGGATGCGCGTACCGGCGCGCTGCGCTTGCGCATTATTTTGCCGCAACAGTTTATGACTGATGTGGACACGCTGCATGGCGGGTTTTTGGCCATCGATGAAAATGGCCAACGGCTGTTTGCCATCACTACGCTGGATGGCACGCCGCAAAAGGCTTCCTTGACGGTGGTGCAACTGGCCGCGGTTCCGTTGGCGATCGGAACGGTGTCGGCGTCTAGCATGCCGGTGGGTGGCGGGGCTGGACTTACGATTCGCGGGAGCGGATTTCAACCGGGGATTAAAGTCAGTATCGGCGGCAAATCGGCGGCCGCAAATTTGGTGGACATGAATACCCTTACGGTGACTTCACCAGCCCTGCCGGCCGGCGCACAGCAACTTGTTCTTACCAGTGTCAGCGGAGAAGCCATTTCACTGGATGCCGCGCTGACGGCAAATTAAACTTCTAACCTTTCGCGACCGACCTCATCCAAGGTGGTGTGGCGCCGACTGCGGCGGGTTGAGGCAATCGATATGCAAACACGCAAACTTGGAAACTCCGATCTGAATATTACCGAAGTGGGTTTTGGTGCGTGGGCGATTGGCGGCGGCGGGTGGGAATTCGCGTGGGGCCAGCAGGAAGACGGTGACTCGATCGCGGCGATCGAGCGAGCGCTGGAGTTGGGAGTCAACTGGATCGATACAGCCGCGGTGTATGGCACCGGGCATTCGGAGGAAATCGTAGCGAAGGCCGTCGCGGAGTGGCAGGGCGTGCGGCCATATATTTTTACGAAGTGCTCGCTGGTTTGGGATGAGCAACGCAAAGTGCGCAGCAGTCACAGCGCGGATTCCATTCGGCGGGAGTGCGAGGCCAGCCTGCGGCGCTTGCAGGTTGACAGCATCGATTTGTATCAAATGCATTGGCCACCTGAGAATAACGGGGAGGGTTTGGAAGAAGCGTGGGGAGCGATGGCGGCGTTGCAAAAGGAGGGCAAGGTTCGCTGGATAGGCGTTTCGAATTTCAACGTCGAGCAACTGAAACGCGCGCAGAAAATCGCGCCAGTCACTTCGCTGCAGCCGCCGTACTCGCTGATACGCCGGAAGATTGAAGATGAAATTCTCCCATACTGTGAACAGCAGGGAATTGGCGTGATTTCCTATTCGCCGATGGCTTCCGGGCTGTTGACGGGCGCGATGACGCGCGAGCGTGCGGCTTCCTTGTCCGCCGATGATTTTCGCAGCCGAAACCCGGAGTTTAAAGAGCCGCGGCTGTCAAAAAATATCGAACTTGTTGAGCGGCTGCGCCAGGTCGGCCAGCGGCACGGCCGCTCGCCGGGTGAAGTGGCGATTGCCTGGGCATTGCGCCTGCCTGCCATTACCGGCGTGATTGTGGGGGCCCGCAACGCCGAGCAAGCGGGAGGAGTCATGCGCGCTGCCGAGTTGAAACTATCGAAACAGGAAATCGGCGAAATTGAGGGCGCAGCTGCTGCAGCGGCGGCGCGGTAACTTATTTTTGGTTTTGTGTTGCGGACTGAGACGGCTCACGGGCTGAATACTTCCAGATTCCAGATCGGAATATCAATGGACTTGGGAATAAAAGGGAAGCTTGCCGTGGTGACCGGGTCGACCGCCGGCATTGGCTTTGCGATCGCGAATACTCTGGCTGTCGAAGGCGCGCGCGTGGTCGTCAACGGGCGAACGCAAGCGCGTGTGGATGCAGCGCTGGAGAAAATTCGCAAGCGGACGCCTGAGGCGGACGTCCGGGGGATTGCCGGTGATTTGTCGACGGCGTCCGGAGTGCAATCATTTATCAAGGAAGCGCCGGAGGCTGAGATCCTGGTTAACAACCTGGGGATTTTCGAGCCGAAGCCGTTCGATGAAATTCCCGATGCCAACTGGTTGCGGTTCTTTGAAGTGAATGTGATGAGTGGAGTGCGGTTGAGCCGCCATTATCTTCCGGATATGCGGCGTAAAAATTGGGGACGCATTATTTTTATTTCCAGCGAGTCTGGCCAGCAGATTCCGGCGGAGATGATTCACTATGGAATGACCAAGACGGCACAGATTGCGATCGCGCGCGGATTGGCCGAGTCTGTGGCAGGAACGGGCATCACCGTGAATTCCATTCTGGTAGGGCCAACCGCTTCCGAAGGCGTTGGCAATTTTGTGGAAGACCTAGCCAAGCAGCAGGGGATCTCGAAAAACGAATTTGAAAAGACATTCTTCGCTAGTGTTCGGCCGAGCTCACTTCTGAAGCGTTTCGAAACGCCGGAAGAAGTAGCCGCCGTGGTGGCTTTTGTGGCCAGCGCGCAATCGGCAACAATCAACGGCGCAGCGGTTCGCGCCGACGGCGGCGTGGTGCGAAGCATCTTGTAAAGTGCCGATGCCGATTCAAGCCGCGCTAAACATCAAGCGCGCAGATTGTCCGCCCGCCAGTTCTTCACCAGCTGCTTGATGGCCTTGCGGTCCGTGAGCTTCTCGTCCAATACTTTTCGCGTCAAGGGCGGCAATTCCGCGTCGCTGGCAAATCGCAGTGCGACCAGTTGCCCGGGCTCAAGTTCCACGACGCGCGACTGCAGATCCTGGGGCAACAGCCGCTCGCAACGCTGGCGTTCCTCGAAACGTATGACGCGGTCCTGCACGGTCAAGGCGAAGAGCCTGGCGAACAAAAATCCCACCAGAATGGCCACGGAGGTCAGCACCCAGATGGCGCCGTCCGTCGACCATAGCGAGGTTTTCCAGCGGTACACCGACCACCCGATATTCAGGAACAATACCGGCAACACAAAAAAATGAAATGCCGGAACGTATTTGGCATGATTTGCAAAATTCTGTTCGCTCATCGAATCGCCTCCTCAAAAGAGTAAATGGGTTCCACATCCACGGGAATATCCGAAACTTTGTCCAGCGCCTGTTGCAATTCCGGGGGAATCACCGCGTATTTTGTGAACCATGCTTCAGAGCGCGCGCGGTCGCCGGTGGCTTCCTGCTCGAGCAACTCTTTCGCCAGCGAGGCAATGGCCGCGGGCATTTTTTCGATAACCACGGCGTAACGTCCAGTGGCGTCTCGTACAACGGCGCCTTGTCCGGATAAATAGTTGAATTCCATCATCTCGGCGCGGCCGTGAGGCTCGGCGATTCCAAAGCGAATGGTGCGCAAGTTTCCGGCTACGTAGGAAATGTAATCTTCCTCGAGTTTTTCGTTGGAGAGGGCGCCAAGGGCGTTCAACCATTGCAGCCCGAACATGCCGACAACATCCGCTTTGGCTTCTTCCAACCCGGAAAAAGTTCCGCCGATGGCTTCGCGAATATCGAGTTGGCCCTGAGGGGTTCGCGAATAGTTGGGGCCGAGTTCGTGGCTGATCTCATGCATCAATGTGGAGGCCAGATAGCCCTCGCCCGAGGCTTTAGCGGCCTGATCTTCGCGCATCAGGCGCCTGGCCAGCGGCAAAATGATTTCGTTCACACGGGCGTCCATGAAATTCTTGAAGAAAATCTTTTTGCTGCCTTTGGCGGCGTGTACGCGCGCATCGTTCGGCAAATTGTCTGCCACGGACTGGTAGCCGTGAAGCAAATCACCCGTGCGAAAGGGCGCGTCCATCACTTCCATGGGGGTCAGATGGCCGCGCTTGGAGGGCAGATCGGCTTTGTCGAGCGGCAAGGCTTCCTGGAGATCGGGCACGTATTTCTCGTATATCTCGAGCTTCTTGCTTTCTTCCTCGTTGCGAATCAAAACCGCGGCGCCGTAGGAAGTTTTAATGCCCAGCAGGTTGTCGAGATATGTTTCATAGGGTGCCAGGATCAAATCGAACTTGGGGTTGTTGAGATCGAGCCAGGCGAGATCGCTTTCGTAATAATCGTCGTTCAGCAAAGCAGCGGAACGCAGGCGTAGAAATTTTGCGAATCCTGGATCGTCGCTAAGGGCGGCAGCCTCTCGCAAAGACTGAGCCGCGGGCTTCACGAATTCCGCAAATTCCACGTGGTAGGGAACGGCGACCAGGGCATTTCCCTTTCTACGAACTACGGTGAAATCGCCATAGAGCGCGGCTTTCTGATCGGGATGCTGCTCCACGTATTTCTCGATCTCCTGGCGGGTCAGGTTCGCGGGATACAGGGCCCGACCGGGGGGAGCCGGCGCGGTGCCGACGAAAGGCTTCATATCGTCTACCAAGTCGTAGTGACTGCCGTTGATTTTAAGGAAGCGCCGGAGCTTCACGTCCTCCGGTTTAGTGCTGCCGGCGAGCGAGAGATAGAGTTTCAGGCCTTCGGGGTCGCTCTGCCGCCAGTAAATTTGTTCCACGTAATTTGCGGCCTGGACTAGTTTGTCTACCAGCTTGATTTCCCGCGCGCTCAAACCCTGCCGATGGAACTGCATCTCGATCGGTTTGAACCGCGCCAGGCGTGCGTCGAGATCGGCAGCGACTTTTTGTCCAGCGAGTGGATTATTGTTTTTCGCAGTGGACTGGGCCGGCAGCGAAGCGGAAGTGAGGGCAATTACCACAAGCGCGACTGTAAATTTGTGGATTTCCGAGAAGCGAACGGTTCGGACTACGTCCCATGGGAGATTTGGCATGGGTCCGATTGTAGCAAATCGGATTTTTTGGAGCGTGGCGCAGATCAAGTGAATCTAAAGGGAACTCCGGTACATCAAAGATGCCACAGAGCGCTTGTAGGCAAGTTGTCGCACCGGGAGAAAAATTACAATGGCTAAGGCCACATGGGCAGGCAAAACCATCGCTGAGAGCAATTCGACCGTCGAAGTGGAAGGGAATCAGTATTTCCCCGCCGAGGCCGTCGCCAAGGGATTTCTAAAGCCCAGCGACCACACTTCGATCTGTCCCTGGAAGGGTACGGCGCACTATTACCACGTGGAAGTGGACGGCATGAAGAATGAAAACGCGGCCTGGTATTATCCCGAGCCGAAGCCGGCGGCGGCGGAAATCAAGGACCGCGTCGCTTTCTGGAAAGGCGTGAACGTTCAGGTTGAAGGCAGTTGAAATTGCGCGCGAAATTGCTCCGCAGGAATCAGGTGCCCAAGAGATTGGGTTGGGCACGCGAGTAGCCGTGCTCTTCGGCCCACAACGAGAGCGGAATAGCGGCCAGATCGTCGACCAGTGGCACAGCGTTGCCGTCTTTGGTCATATCGATGGTGCGCAAATAAAATTTGCAGGTTTCGCAGGCCTCCACCCGCATGTGCGGAAACTGCTCGGCGATGTAAACGGGCAGCTTGTTTTCGGTTTCTTCCCCGCACGTGGCACAAAAAATCCGACGGAAATCCCACTCTTTTAGACAGAAGGAGCAGAGCAAGAATCTCTTGCCGCCGTCTCCTTCCGGACGGAGAACTCCGAGCAGCGGCCGCGCGCCACACACCGGACACAGCGTAGGGGAACCCGAAATCTGGCGAGAGGGGACTTCTTTCGCCAGTTGCTCGGCATAGGGCTGCAGGAAAGCCCGGGGCAGAAATTGATCGAATGCAGCGGCGGCGCGGAGTTCGTGTCCACCGGCATTCCAATAACCGCCCAGAACGTCGGCCCAGGATCCGGGTGACTCCGTGGAAAGCCGTCGGGCAAACTCGGCAAGCGTCGCCGGCCCGTGTTCCACGACCAATATCAGAAATTCATTGAAACGGGGAAGGAGCGCCTGGATCTCCGAGTCTTCCAGCAACGAGGACGACTGGCCACCGGCATCGGAAGGTTGCCTGGCGGCCAACACCTGGGCGTAGAGGCTCTTTTGAAACTCGGCGACTTTTATGTAGAAGGTGAGAACTTCCTGCGCGAAGGGGTGAACGGACTTTAAATGTTCAGCCCGGCGAATGCGCTTGTCATAGTCGCCCGCAGGATTTTTCAGGGACATTATCTGCGACTGAGGGACCCGACCACGCGCTCCCACCACAGGCGGTGATAGCGCTTTGCGAAATTCTGCGAGACATCGCCGCGGATCATGGAGTTAAGCGCCCCGCGCTCGGCAAAAACGCTCATATAAATGTGGATCAGGAAAAGACCGATGGTCAGCATGGCCGCGGACGGATGAACCAATACCGCCGCATAGCGAAGCGCCCGCGCATTCCACGGCAGATATTCCGGAATCCACAAGATGATTCCAGAGAGGAAAAGCAAAATCCCGCATAGTACGAATCCCCAGAAGAGCAATTTCTGGCCCATGTTGTAGCGCCCGGCCGGCGGCATTTCATCGTCTTCGTTGCGGACGTAATGCTGCATCGAGTCCCACCACTTTTTGTCTGCTTCGGTGGTGTGCATCTGCGAAGACCATGCCGCGTACATCCAGGTAAGGCTCAGCGCGAAAACCAGCCCGATCCACGGATGCAGCATGCGCGAGACCTGCGTGCCGCCAAAAATTACCGCGATCCACAGCAGCCAGGGCGACCAGAACGCCAGTCCCGTCAACATCAGGTACAGATAGGCAAAGCCATTGATCCAGTGCATCAGGCGCTCGCGAAATTCGTAGCGCACGATGCGGCCATTCGGCAGGATTTCGTCGGTTCGCGTGTCGGCCCGAGTGTTCATAGTGCGCGTTCTCCAGGATGCGGTTCAGGCGGCGGGCCATCCGGCAGCAGCGTTTGATTCTCTTCCGGCTCGTCCGGATCATCCTTGGGCCCAAAGCGGATGTA
>JBBSFG010000025.1:0-20754 GCA_038238965.1 Candidatus Acidiferrales bacterium
GCTCCTTCAAAATTTCCTTCCCCAATACCTGCACAGTGCTAATCTTCTTCATCGCCGGTCTCCCTTTTCTTGTGCTTAAAAGCACGTCGATCATTGGGAGCGTATCGCATCCCGCGGAGACCGGCCTTCTCATCCCATCTGATTAGTAGTGCGGGCTCAAGCGGGCGACCCATTGAGACCACCCGGATAACTGGACAAGTGGATTCCCGGTGTAAGCTGCGTATTCGATTAACGCTGTACGATGGCGGTCCCATGAAGCATCTGATTGGCATAGGCTTGGTGGTCACAGCGGCGATTGCTATTCGGTTTTGGCTGCACACAAACGTAGCTCTTGGCGTACATGTGCATGACGTCTTCCGATTTGTTCACCTGAACGTAATTTGCTTCTGGATTTTAATGGGAGTTGCAGTGGTGTGGCTCCTGACTGCCACGTGCGCTTCCATCCGCCGCAATTCTTGAATTTGTTGCAGCAACAGCCCACAACCCGCGCATTGCACCAAGCGGACAACTACTGATAATTCCGGAAATTTCTAATCGGACGTGCGCGGCAGGCCGATGCGCGTTCCATCGTGCCAATAAATCATGTGTTTCTTCGGCGGCGCGGACTGAAAAATGGATGAGGCAAATAAACGGCTTATGTGTGCATTTCAGGGGACGTTTTATTGGCGGCTGCTCAATAGGCTCGTCGGTGTTCCACGCGATTGGAATCGCCGCGAGAGTCGGCGGCGGCGCTCGGAGAAAAATAACCTGCGCAGATTCTGGTGCGTTAGCGCTGAGTCCGGATAAATCTTCAGCTAAAATACTTCATCAGTGTTCCATCTATAAATGCGATGCAGGATTCTACCTGTACCAGACTTACGTTTGACCAGTCTGCGTGCAAGCTATCGTTCCTGAATTTTAAAAAACTCTGCGCGATTCCAGTCTCAGCGCCTTTAAAAACCCCGGCGTTTTTTAGTGCGCTGATTACATCGTGCACGGGCAGTCTATCGGTTACGCCACCAAGTTCAACACCCATTCTACGAATCAAATCCTCAAACGCGGCTGCAATTAGCACGGCTGCTACATTCTTCCCGGACTCCGTTCCGGAACCCAAGATTTCTTTGCCTAAAGAAACTAGCTCCGCGAGAATTTCTCCCGTTACGTGAACTCTCAGGTTTCCAACAAGCCCTGCTTCCAACTCCGCGACAACGTTTGTAATCGCGCCGTAAGCAAGATGGCGAAGCGCAACTGGAATATTGGTATTCACGTTCTTTGAGATTGTCGCGCAGCCGTCATGAAACTGCTTAAGTTGCGGACTCTCTGGGCCGTAAAATGCAGCCAGCATTGAAGTGGCGAATTGGACCGCTTCGCTGGCCGTCCGGTAATCAGAACCGCCCTTGCTAAGAATGTCCTTTGCGCGATTAATCCAAGGTCCCGAATCGAAGGGCAACATATTTTCCTTAGTGACGATGAACAAATCGATGTATCCGGTCGCACAACTTCAAAACCAGCCCACGCCACGATGATGGACACAAGCAGCGAAACCAAACCGATGCCAACGGATGATGCTGAGCGTGATGGCCGTCCGCTGCAAGATAGTTCCGGCTGCCATCAAACCAACTTATTCGATGCCAATTTCATCGGGTTTAAAAAACTCGGCGGTTGTTTTTAAGAAGCTGGGCTTTAGTGAACCGCTGAGGCCCAGCTTTTTTATTCCAGTAAGTTTTTCACATAGCACGCTGAACGGAAGAAAACCACAGATTTTAGCTAGCGGTTTTTCGCGGAGACCAAATGTTGGCCTGAGCAGTTCCTGTTCCACCTTATCGCGGCGCTCATCCGGAGCCACCAAATAAAGATTTATATCAAGATTGGGTTGCAGCGCCATCAAATCGCTCATCCTGAGCAAGCCTGAATAAACCGATGTAGTGCACTCCACTTCAAAAGCAGCAACGATGGAATTTCCGCTCAGCCAGAGAACATCAATCAATTCGATGGTGCGGTTAGTCGCTTCATTAAACTGCGTAGGCAGTTGATTAAGCATTCTGGGCAACGAACCAAGCGCGGTGCCATTCCATTTGCGACTCCTATCATTTCGAGCCACCCAGACATCGAGGCCCAATTCCACACCCAGCGTCAAAAGAAGGTACTGGATTTCTGAGTGTCTTGTTGTGGTGGATTCCGGCGATTCCGCTCCTGCAACCACGGCTGGCGCTTGCGTATCCTCTGGTTCAGGTACGCTGACCAGCATCGGACGTGTAATCGCACCCTTCTTTGGCTCAACTCGGTACAGCGGCTTACGCGCCAACTTCTTCGGGTCTACCGGGCGAGCAATCGGATTGCGTTCCGCTGTGCGAAGCAGCGTAAGTATTAGCTCACCGTTGCTCACATCCTGAAATAAATTCAGGCTACTGCGGACAAATCCCCGGAACTTGCCTCTATCTTTAGCGCCCGTATAAAACTTTACCCGGCCCTCCAACTCCTGCATGGGCACACCGTGTTCAGGGTCGAGCATCACCAGCGGCTTCACGGCGAATCGCACTGGAAAATTCTGCTCTTTCCATATTTCTCTGGCATCACTGCTGGGTCCGATGATTTCGAGCGCTCCAACCCATCGCATCACGCCCGTCAAATAACAAAGGAACACATCACCGGGCAGCACTCTTCGCGCTGTTTTTACCTGTCGAGGACGAAAACCAGATACGTTTGCGCCAGCTTCTCTGAACTCCCGCCAAGTAGTTCCGGTGAACAAGTCCAGCCAATAATTCATTCGTCCTTCCTTAAAAATGCGTGTGACAAGGGATGCAGCGGAAACATGGTCGCTTTGCTGCTCACAAATCTACACCCATTAGTGGATTTTTAAGCGGACTCCAGCGATTTCTTTGCAGTCTCCGCCGCTACGCCCAGTTCACGAGCTATCGAACGCCATGAGCGTCCCTGTCCGCGCAGACGCTCTATCGTGGCGGCATCAGCGACCACTTTTGGGCGACCTAGGGTAACACCGCGAGCACGCGCATTCCGAATGCCTGCTTTGACACGCTCAGCAATCAGGCTGCGCTCCAACTCTGCGACCGCTCCCAATACCGTGAACGTCAGGCGGCCAGCGGGCGTTGCGGTGTCCAGCGCTTCCGATAGAGAAACAAACTCCATCCCCAGTACGCGAAATGTATCCAGCGCCCGGAGAAGGTGGGTTACGGAGCGTGCGAAGCGGTCGAAGCGCCAGACCAAAACCACGTCGAACCTGCGGCGATGGGCGTCGGTCATTAAACGGTCCAGCGCCGGGCGACACTCCTTAGCGCCAGAAATTCCTGCATCTATGTATTCAGCAAATATTTTCCAGCCCCGCCGCTGGGCGTGTTCACGCAGTTCCCGCAACTGCATTTCCGGGGATTGGGTGCTATTTGCTGTGCTGATGCGAGCGTAGATAGCTACGCGGGTTGCACCGCTCGCGGATGTGGGTACGGGTGGTGATGCTACTCTGGCTTTAGCTGACATTGCGAATTACCTCGCTTTGTTGGTTAGGGCGTGGCTGGGTGTTACTAGCACCCGCTGCGCCCGTTATTTCTTTTTTCTAATAAATTCCTCTATCGCTTTTCGCACCAACCATGAAATTGGGCGGTCTTTCTGTCGCGATATTTTTGCCAGTGCCGCTGCCTGTGCCGTTGAGATTCTCAATGCGATTAGCTTCTTCAGCACATCTGCATTGTATCGCAATGTTATACACAAGAATATCATATGCTGCAGATGGAGTTGGGCCTGCCGCCCCTGTGGTTGGGCCGATTAGTTCTTGGCGGTGACCGCAATTTCATGCCGCAATCGGGATGCGAAACTCAACGCTGCATTCGGTGCAAACCGGGCCCCCGGCACCACCCGTTCGCCCTTTACATCCCGCACTGCTTATCGATCGACTGGCCACGTGATTTGTTTGTTCGTTGGCAGATTGTCCCACACCGCTCAAAGCGTGACATACCACATCGTGGTACTACCAGAAATGCGCAATTCGTCGAGCGCGGCTGTTCACTGGCAGACTTCACCAACTCGCGGGCGATGCCGCGGATGAAGGGTTGAGAGCTATTCAGAGTGACCTTCACGCGAGACCGGATCGCGGCGCAATAGGTCCCGGCTTGGGCGGCGTTCGCAATGGGCGCATAGCAAATCCGGGGCGCGGCAAGGGAAAACGTGGTGGGTACCGCTATTTGTACTTGTATCTGGAGAGAAGACGTCACATACACCTGCTGATTTTGCTGGAGAAGGACGAACAGGAAGACGCCAGCGAGGCACAACGCAAGCAAATGCGGGAATGGGCCGCAAAAGTTAAGAAGGAATCTGGGGGTTAAATATGGCAAGGAAAATCACAGTGAACATCTTCAACGACATGAAAGAGGCTCTGCAGGACGCAGCAACCTACGAGCGTGGGGGAGCTGTTAACTTGCGTATTACACACATTCCGGCGCGGCCCAAACAGATTTCGGCGAAGGAGATTCGCCATAATCGACAGACGCTCAACGCCAGCCAGACACTTTTTGCCACCTACCTGAATGTGAGCCCAAATGCTGTGCGAAGCTGGGAGCAAGGTACTCGACGCCCGCGGCAGGCCGCGCTCAAACTTTTGATGATCGCAAAGAAATACCCTAAGGCGTTACTCGTCGCTTGATTTATTGCGAGGGATTTGATCGGCGACTAGCAATGGGATCTGCACCGCCGAGACAAGAAATGTTGTAGAAAGTTGGCGATCGTTCTAAGCTTCCATCGCGCAATCACGCGCGCGCGAATCGATAATATGACGCCGGTACATGAAGAGCTCCTCAAGGAGTTTCACGCCTACGCACTGACTGCTCCCACAGTCCAGGCCCTTATGGAGCGAATTGCCAAGCGCCTTCACGAAAAAATGACGCGCTACAACTGGGCAGGTTTTTATTTAGTCGATCGGGTTACCCCTGGCTTTCTGAACGTGGGTCCCTTCGTCGGCAGCTTTACCCCCAATGCGCGCATTCCGCTTACCAACGGACTTTGCGGCCTGGCCGCCACCACTGGGAAGGTCGTCGTTGTTCAGGATGTTTCCAAAGACCCGCGCTATCTTGCGGGATCGTCCCTGGTGAAATCTGAAATCGTAGTGCCGATTTTCGCAGAAAAAAAACTCGCGGCTGAGCTGGATATTGAAAGTTACTTTGCCGACACCTTCACCTGGGCTGAACAGGAGTTTGTGGAGGCCTGCGGCCAGGTCGTCGCGTATTATCTGGAAAGAAAATAGCGCTTGGTAAATCTTCCACAATCCGCGGACGTGGTCTGAACTTTCCGGCTTCCAATCGCTAACGCAAATAACCCCAGGTGTGCAACCGGTCCGTATCTTCCACCCAGCGATCCCCGATATCCGTGCGGTAGTACATATTAGGGATCAACACATTCTTGATGCGCGAGTACACCTGCGATTGCGCCTGCCGCATCGTCGGCCCCAGGCCGACCACGATCAGGATCACTCCGGAAGTT
Source organism: Candidatus Acidiferrales bacterium (assembly GCA_038238965.1). Taxonomy (GTDB): domain Bacteria; phylum Acidobacteriota; class Terriglobia; order Acidiferrales; family UBA7541; genus Acidiferrum. Next base: position 5,464 of record JBBSFG010000025.1, read on the forward strand.
CCCGCCACCAGCCACTGACCGTTGACCTGTTTCACATCTTCAATGTGAATTTCGTCCTGCGGCGGCTTTTTGAATACGATGACGGAGTCTTTGGAAAAAGAATCGAACGTTTCATCATCGTCAAACGGAAATGGCGGCACCACGATGCGCACCCCAATCTGAAATCCACTGCGCGTTTTCAGCTTGGGGTCGTTGCCGTCGGCCAAGTCTAGAAAAAACTGCCCGATGGGCGTCAGCATTCCCGCCTGTTGGATACTGATAGTCGGATAACCAAATCGAGCGGTAAATTCCAGCGGGTAGATACCGTTATTGTTGACGATGCAGTTCAAATCGATATACCCGACATAGCCTTCCGTCGCCAGCATCGGCTCCATCTTCAACAACGTTTGATTGAACAATTGATTCGGCCCGGACCAAAACATCGCCGTCCCCATCTCACCTGTAGGCGGCCCGATGTCGCCGGGGAAAAGTTTCTTGTGCTCGAAATTGACGTTGATGGGATAAATGAAGTTCTTGCCGTTGAAAAATCCGCCCACCGCCACTTCCACGCCGGACACCCGCCGCTGCAATTGAAACACCTTGATTTCGTCGGATAACGCCTTCTTGTAGGCCTCCAGCATGCGGATCACGTCTTGCCCATCGTCCTCTTCGCCCACGAACAGGCGCCGCTTCACGTTTTGCGCTTCCCCGCTGGGCTTGATTACGTAGCGCGCGGGATTCTGCGTGACGTGCTCGACAGCGTCGTCAAACGACACAAATTCCCCATACGGAATAATATTTACCCCGGCTTTCTTCAGCTCTTCCTGCCCGAACGAGCGGTCGTCCTCCAGGCTGTCGGAATAAGATGAGCCGCCGATAACTTTCTTCCCTTCCTTGCGGAGCTTTTGCGCCTTTTCGCCCTGCCCAAGCGTGTCATCAAAAATTATGATGTCCGCCCAGTCCACGTCCTTTTCCCAATCCTTCGACTTGGCCACGAAGCCGTCGGCGATGTCGCGCTCCTTCTTGTCGCCGATGAAGTAGCGGACCTCGTGCCCTTCTTTGGAAACTTGCCAGGCAATGTCGCTGATCAGCCCGGTGAGAGAAACAAATAGGAAATTTTTCTTTTCCATCGCCGTCCCGTCGTACTTTTATGGAAACAAGGTCCGCAAATTGTACCTGATCAGAGGGCTCTCAGATGTGCACGGCCCATTACTCCCGCTCTCCTGCCGCCGCCACCCCGTTTGCCCCAAGGGTCCCGTTCGGCTCAATCTCAGCTGATCCTCGGATCTCTCTCGGTGGTCAAATCCACAACACACACTGGCTACTTGCTTGACACCGCACTGTAGCAGGCATATGTTTTTGCCCGAAGACAATACCAGCCACCACGTCAGTGGCTGCATGCTACCGGTTGCACTTCACGTTTTGCGCCGTTCAAAAAAAGCTCTCGCCATGGATCCGCTAGGGGTAGCTGACCACGGCAATCAAGCTCTGGGGGACTCATGCACCGTAGAACGATCATGCACATCTGCCTCGCGCTGTGCGCGACAGTTCTTTTTTTCTCGACCTCGCTGCTGGCCCAGGTCAACACCGCCACGCTTTCCGGAACGGTCGTGGATCCTCAGGGGCTGGGAGTTAAAGGCGCTGCGGTCACGCTCATTAACGCCGCCACCGCTGCGCAACGAAGCGTCGTCGCCGATGACGATGGGCGCTACAACATCGTCGGCCTGCCCCCTGGAACATATCGCATGGCCGTCGAAGGCGGGGCAGGCTTCGGTAAGTTCGAAAATCCCTCGGTGGTACTGACCGTCGGCGAGAACGCCACGCTGAATCCGCAGCTCAGTTTAGGCGGCGTCAGCCAATCCGTCACCGTTTCCTCCGAGACGACGCAAATCGAGACCACCAAGACGGAAGTTTCGCAAACCGTCGAGCAGCGCCGCATCAACAATCTGCCCATCAACGGCCGCAACTACATCAACTTTACACTTACCAATTCGCAGACCACCCGCGACGTGTCGCCCACCATCGGCCCCGCTCCCAACAGCGGCCTGAACGTCAATGGCGCGCGTGCGCGTTCGAACATGGTCAGTGTCGACGGCGCCGATGCCGTCGATAATTCCGTCAACGGTATCCGCGCCACTGTTTCTCAGGAGGCGGTCCAGGAGTTTCAGCTCATTTTGAGCAATTACAACGCCGAGTATGGCCGGGCGACGGGCGGCGTCATCAACATAGTCACCAAGAGCGGCGGTAACGAACTTCACGGCGACGCCTTCGGATTTTTCCGCAACAAGGCTTTTCAGGCCCGTAACGCATTTTCCGGCCAGGTCGACCCCACCACCGGCGAACTCACCCCCGTAAAGCAGGCCTACACCCGCGTACAAGCGGGGCTGACCTTAGGCGGCGCCCTCAAGAAAGACAAGACCTTTTACTTTTTTTCGTACGAAGACACCCTGCGTGAAGAAACTGGCTTTTCCAGCATCGGCATCGATAATTTTGGCTTGCAGCCTTTTACCCTGCCAACCCCCGGCGGCCCGCTGCCCGTGCAGTTGACCGCGCCGCAGATCACCGCGGTCAGTTCCTTGCTCGCCACCGGCGACCCTACGCTGCAAAATCTCGCCGTGCAGTACGGTGTTCTTTACGGCTCGGCATCCAGCGTGGCGCTGAACCGCCTAGATTACGGCGCGGTTTCTGCCGGAGCCACCATGGGCTTCCTGAACCCCGGGCCGGGGCCGCAATTTCCCATCCCTGTTAGTTGCCCGGCTGGTCAGATGGTCAACGCCGTGAACTGTTCGTTGATCGGCGAAGGCATCGCTCCCCTTCCGGATTCTTTCGTAGGCCTGAATTCCATTCGTGGCAATTTCCCGGTCACTGAAAAAACCAGTTTGTGGTCCGGTCGCCTCGATCAGCGCTGGAGCAATCGCAACACCTCGTTCCTGCGCGTCGGCGTCTCCCCTTCCCTCATCACCGGGATTCAGTCCACTTCGCAAAACCAGGTCTTTGGACAGAATGCCGGCACGCGCGCGGGCGTAAACCAGTCCCGCGATTTCTCTATCGTCGCGCAGCACGACACCATCGTCAGCCCCACCGCCTTTAACGAATTCCGCTTTCAGTTCGCGCGCCGCGGCCTTCACTTCGGCTATTCCAATTTGCCGGGCGGCTCCGATATCGGCGTGAACATTCCAGGCTATGCTTATTTCGGCCGCGAGCCGTACTCCACTGTCGATCGCATCGAGCGACGCACGGAGTTCACCGATCACGTCACCTTGCTGCACGGCAATCACACCTTCAAAATGGGCGGCGATGTAAACGTCGTGCAGTTGCGCTCCGGCAAGGCGCAAATTTTCCAACTAGATTTTGGCGGCGATGTGAACTTCGGCGGCCTGGATGCCTCCACGTTCGGCTTTCCCAATGCCGTTCCCGTCGGCGGCGGTCAATTCATCGACCTTCCCGGCACCACCGGATTGCAATCCTACGGCCTGGGTATCCCCACCACCTACATCCAGGGCATCGGCGATTCCAACCGCCCCTTCGACAATTTGCCCTTTGCGTTTTTCTTCCAGGATAGTTGGCGCGTAAACAGAAAATTCACCGTGAACTACGGCGTGCGCTACGACGTCGAAATTACCCCGCTTTCTCCCGCGGCTACCGCCATCAACCAGGCCGCCGAGAAGGCTCTCGGCGTGGTTGAAGGCATCCCCCGGGACAACAATAATTTCGCTCCGCGCCTGGGCATCGCCTGGGACCCTCGCGGTAACGGCAAAATGGTGGTGCGCGCCGGTTACGGAATTTTCTACGACCATCCTTTGCTGGCTGTGGCCTTTGATTCTTTTACCGCCGAAGGCGGCCGCTCCGTTCAGTTGCTGTCAGCCGGTGGAACTCCATCGGCATGCGGCCTGATTACCATGGAGTGCAACAACGGTCTTGACAGCACCACCAATCTGAATGGCTCTTCCATCTTTCAAGGCGTGCTGAACACCACCGCCCTGCCCAACCTGGGCTACGAATTCAACCAGCAGCGCTTCGATCCGCTGCGGCCCGATTCCTTGTTCGCCAATCAGAATTATCTCGCCGCCGGTTTCCCGCTGCCCATTCTGCCTTTCACTTTGCCGGTAACGAAAAATTTCCGCTTCGGCTATGCTCAGCAAGGCAATCTTACAATTGAGCGCGAAATCGCCGGCTCGTGGAAAATCAGCGTCGGCTACCAGTACACTCGCGGCCTCAAATTGAATCGCCCGGTGGATATCAACTCCACCGATCCACAATTACTCGCCAACAATTTGGAAAATGCCGACGCCGCCGGTCTGGGTTTCACCAATCCCGTGACTGTCGTGGCGCCCGGCGCGTCGGTTCTACCTGGACAGAACGGTCCGAACACCTGCGGCGTGCAGGCCGTCGCTCCCCAGGCACTCGGCGTACTGTTCGGCTGCCCGGTCGCTTCGTTCAACGGAAAATTTGTCGGCACGCCGGCATTTTTCAATTTCTTTCGGCCCTCGGGACCCAATCCGTCCTATGCAACCGCGGTTGGCGGCGGCGATCCCACGGTTGGCTACGCTACGCAGGTGGCCCTCGCACAGGCTGCTGGTTATCCGGTCGGCTTTGGCGTCCCCGTGCCATTCAACAGCGTGGACGCCCAGCAATCCAGCGGCAGCTCCACCTATCACGCGCTCACCGTCAATCTCACCAAGCGTTTCTCGCACGGCCTAGAGTTGCTCTCCAGCTACACCTGGTCGCACTCCATCGACGACTCCACCGACCTCCAATCCACTCTAGAGCCGCAGGACAGCCGCTTCCCTTTCTTGGAGCGTAGCAACTCTGACAACGATCAGCGCCATCGCTGGGTGACAAGCGCGGTCTTCCAAACTGGCACCGCCCACGGCGGCGAAAGCGTCTGGCGTCATTTCCTCAGCGACTTTACTCTCGCCCCCATCATCGAACTTTCCTCCGGCCGTCCTTTCAACATCATCACCGGTACCGACACGCGCCTCGATCTCGGCGCTTCGCAGGCCCGGCCTTCCGTCGGCACCGGCACCACTTCTCCCTTTATTCCCGGCGCCAATTTTTCAGTGGCCGATCAATGCCTCACCAACGACTTCACCACTTTCTCAGTGCCCGGCATCACTCCGCCCGCGGGATGCAATGGCGTTCTGGGCCGCAACCGTTACACCACCCCTGGATTTTTCCAGTGGGACATGCGCGTCTCCAAGCGCATCCCCCTTGGCGAGCGCTTTCGCCTGGAGATGATCGCCGACGCCTTCAATCTCTTCAACCGCACCAACGTCGCCGCCGTAAACCAGCTCTGCAACCCGACCGCCGGTTCCACGTGCTCGGCGGGACAGCCTACCTCCGCCTACGACGCGCGCCAGTTCCAGTTCGCGCTGAAGCTTTACTGGTAGCGCTGGTGTTAATGCAAGTACCCGCGGCAAGTCATTAAAAGCCTACGTCTGCCGACCCTGATGTAATTCCATTTGGGCGGCGTGATGAAACTTAGAATTGCAGGCAGCAGTAGAGTGGGAGCGTCTCTTTCGTGATGCTCCCTGAAGGTCGGCCGTAAACGGTTCCCGTTTGGCGCGGGCACTTCAATGCGCGCCGGAACTTGATGCCGGCTTAAATTTCTTGATCAGCAAAACCAGCGGCACGCCGAGTAGCACAAACCAGCCTAGCGCCGTGAAACAATCCGCAAATCCCAGGAAAGAAGCCTGCCGCTGCAACAAATTGAACGCTTGCGCCTGCGCACGAACCGTCGCGTCAGCGTGTGTGAATCCATGCGTAGAAAAATAATTGGTTAGATTGGTCAGCAGCTGCTGGTAACGCACATCGAAAGGCGTGTTGTGCGCCACTAATACACTCTGGTGATATTGCGCGCGTCGCGCCGCCAGCGTAGTGACAAACGCAATTCCAAAGCTACCGCCCTGGTTGCGGAATAAGTTGGTCAGGCTCGATGCCTTATTGTTTTTGTCTTTGGCGATGTTGGAATATGCCAGCTGGCTCACTGGCACAAACAGCGTGGCGATGCCCAGCCCTTGCAGTGCCCGCGCCAGCGCTTCATGCCGGTAATCCGTCGCTAGAGTAAAGCTCGCGTAATACCACATCGCCAGCGCGAAAACGAAATAGCCAAAGCCCAACAGGCTCTTCACACCCACCTTGGGCAATATGCGAACCACTAACGGTGCGAGCAGCACGATTACAAATGCGCCCGGGCCCAGCACCAGCCCCGCGTTCGTCGCGGAATATCCATACAGCCGTTGCAGCATCTGCGGAATCAGTACCGTGGACCCGTACAAAGTGAAGCCAAAAATAAAATAAAACACATTGGCCAGGGCAAAATTTCGGTCCGCCAGCAGCCGGATTTCCACCACCGGGTCCGGATGGTGCCACTCCCAGATCACCGCGAAAACGAGCGCCACCATGGAGATGCTGAAAAACAAAATGATAAAGTTGCTCTCGAACCAATCTTCCGTCTGGCCGCGATCCAGGACCACTTCCAGGCACGCAAACGCCATAGCTACGGAAAATATTCCCCAACCGCCAATCTTCATCCGCCCTTCCCTCCTTGCGAATTCCCTCTCGCGCGTGTATTCCGGAGGATCCGAAAGCACCCGGCTCGTCAAAATCAGCGAAATGATGCCAATGGGAATGTTGATGAAGAAAACCCAGCGCCAGCTCCAGTTGTCGGTGATCCAGCCGCCCAACGGCGGCCCGATTGCCGGCGCCGTGACGATCGCCATACTATAAAGAGCAAACGCTGCGGCTCGCTTGGCCGGCGGAAAGGTGTCCACCAGGATCGCTTGCTCTACGGGAGCCAGCCCCCCACCGCCCACTCCTTGCAGCACCCGACAGAAGATCAGTGCCCCAAGGCTGGGTGCGAAGCCGCACAGCAGCGAACTTACTGTAAACAGCGAAACGCAGATCATGTAGTAACGCTTGCGCCCAAGCAATCGGCTCAACCACGCGGATAGCGGAAGCACCACGGCGTTGGATACCAGGTAGCTGGTAAGCACCCAGGTGCTCTCCTCGGCGCTCACCGCCAGGCCGCCCGCGATATGCGGCAGCGCCACGTTGGCGATGGCCGTGTCCAGCAATTCCATGAACGTCGCCAGCGTTACCGTGATGGCAATCACCCACGGATTGATGCCCACTCGCGGTGGCGCAAGCGTCACGGGAGCGGCGGAAGTGTAAGCTGCGCTCATCGCTGTTGCCCGGTTGGATGCATAAGAGACCGTTCGGTCTCATGTATGATATGCTATATTTGTGTTTGAGACCAGTCGGTCTCTTGAGGAATACCCATGCCTGCTACCAAGGGCCAGAACACCCGGCGCGCTATCGTGCAGAAGGCCGCCCCCCTATTCAACAAAAACGGCTACGAAGGCACTTCCCTTTCCGACCTCATGGTCGCCACCGGCCTGCAAAAAGGCGGCATCTACCGCCATTTCGCCAGCAAGGAAGAACTCGCCGCCGCCGCTTTCGATTACTCCTGGGGTCGCGCCGTCGAAGGCCGCCTCGACGGCGTGACAGACCTTACCGATTGCGTTCACCGCCTGGAAAAGATGATCGACAATTTCGTGGATGTTCGCGCCGGTCTCGTGCCCGGCGGCTGCCCGCTCATGAATACCGCCGTCGAATCTGACGACGGAAACGCACTGCTGCGCGCCAGGGCGTTAAAGGCGCTCCACGGATGGAGCGCGCGTCTGGCTGACATCGTTGTTCAAGGAATCGAGAAGAAACAGATTGATCCAGTTGTGCATCCACTTAAACTGGCCCACCACATCATCGCCTCCATGGAAGGCGCTCTGCTCATCAGCCGTCTCCGAAACAACAATGATCCCCTTCATGAGATGCGTTGTCAGCTGCGAGACTACCTCGAGCGCGCCAAATCCACCCGTCGCAGACGAGTGAAGCGCTGATGGCCCATCATCTGCTACGAATTTATCATTAGAAAACGCAAAACCCGGAGCCGCGCTGTGTCGCGCGGCCCCGGCAGATCCACATTCCTTCTTGTTTCTATTTCTCAGGGAACGATGGCCATCACTTCGCCGGAGAAACCGCTTTCCTGGCTGGACGAATTGATCGCCGTAACCACGTAGTAGTAAGTCTGCCCGGTCTGTACGCTGGTGTCCGTGAACGACGGGCTGCTCAACGGTGTCGAGGTCATCTTCACGTAAGGTCCGCCCGAAACCGTGCTGGAGTAGGTGTTGAATCCGGTAACTCCGGAAACCGCTCCCGACCATGACAGTTGTACGGTGTGCGCAACCGCCGCAACGCCGTTACCCGACAAAGAGATGCTTGACGGAGAGTTCGTCGCGTTGCTGCTCACTGTAATGCTCCCGCTGGCCGATCCGCTCGCCGACGGCGCGAACGTGGAAGTCAGCGTGGTGCTCTGCCCCGGTGAAAGAATGATCCCGCTGGCGTTGCTGGTATTGAAACCCGCGCCCGCAATCAGGACTTGCGAAATCGTCACGTTGGAGCTTCCCGCGTTCGTCAGCGTTAGGTTCTGCGTGCCGGTGCTGGACACGTTTACGTTGCCGAAGTTCAACACGCTGGAGCTGGAGTTGAGCAGCAAGGTCGCCGCCGCCGAAACCGTCAATGGAGCGGAGTTGCTGGTGACGCTGCCCGCTGCGTTGCTGATTGTCACGCCGAACTGCGCGCCGTTATCCGAGGTGGTGGTTGCTGCCGTGGTGTAGCTGGCCGAAGTCGCGCCGCTGATTGCCGCGCCGTTCTTCGTCCACTGATAGGTCAACGTTGCGGTTCCCGATGCCGTCACCGAGAAGCTGGCGGTTTGTCCGGCTGATACCGTGCGGCCAACCGGCTGCGTGGTGATCGACGGTGCCGTCGCTGCCGCAGCTGACGTTGCGATGTTGCAAACCGTGTGGCTTCCCGGTGCGGTCATGGCGCTCACGAACCCGAGCGTCGTTGCTGCCGCTTGTTCCGTGCGGAAAGCCAGTTGCGTGCCGATTGCAGTTTGCGCCGCGCCCTGCATCACGTAAGCATCGTACGTGTGCGCTGCGATATTCACGTCGAGTATGAAGTGGTATGCAATTCCCGCGGAGTACGGAATCGCAGGAGTCGTCGTATAGGATGACCCGTTGATGGCATCGATCGTCCTGGTGGAGTTGAACCGCACGATGACCGCCAGGTCCTGATATGCCGCTGCGCCGTTCGTCGATAGGCCGGTAACTGCGTCCACCGAAGAAGCCGAAGGCGTGGCGTCGAACACTATGCGGAAGCTGCCGGTCTGCACTTGCGCCAGTGGAGAATTAACCCAGGTGCCGGAAGACAGCAGGCATCCCGGCGCCGGTCCAGCCGCTTTCACGGTCAGAAGTGCCGGGATGCTGGTGACATTGCCGGCGCTGTTGCCGACGAGGACGGTATAGTTCGCGCCATCGTCGGAAGAGGTCGTCAGCGCCGTGGTGTAGCTAGAGGAATTCGCTCCGCCGATTGCAGAACCGTTGCGGTTCCATTGGTAAGACATCGGGGCCGTGCCGGTGGTGGCCACGGCGAAAGTCGCGGCTTGTCCCGCGGTAACCGATTGCGCCAGCGGTTGCATCGTGATCGTCGGCGCTACCACCGCCGCTTTCACGCTGAGTGTCGCGGTACTGCTGGTCGTGCTGCCCGCCGTGTTGCTGATCAGCACGCTGAATTGCGCGCCGTTGTCGCTAACAGCGGCGGTCGAAATTGTGTAGCTCGAAGAAGCCGCGCCACTGATGGCCGCGCCATTTCTGCTCCATTGGTACATCAAAGGACCGGTGCCCGTCGCTACGACGGAGAACGTCGCCGACTGTCCGGCGGTCAAGCTTTGGCTCACTGGTTGAGTCGTGACGGACGGCGACACAACCGCTGCATTCACTGTGAGGGTCGCTGTGTTGCTGGTCGCTGAGCCCGCGCTGTTGGAAACCGTGGCGGTGAACTGCGTGCCGTTGTCCATGCTGGTAGTTACCGGCGTCGAATAGTTCGAAGAGGTTGCGCCGCTGATGGCCGCGCCGTTCTTCTTCCATTGGTACGTCAACGGCGCCGTTCCCGTGGAGGCGATCGAAAAGCTGGCGGTCTGGCCGGCGGTAACGGTGCGCGCTGTCGGCTGCGTGGTGATGGACGGCGCAGTTGCGACAGGTGTTATCACGATATTGCACAACGTGGTGTTTCCCGGTGCCGTCATGGACCCGACGTTGTTCAGCATCGCTATTGTGCTCTGCGCGTCGCGGAATGCCAGGTTCGTACCGATGGTCGTCTGTACCTTGGCGATCATTACGTACGCGTCATAGGTGTGATTGTAAACGTGCACATCCATAATGAAGTGGTAGCTGACGCGCGCCGAGTAAGGGATGACCGAAGCTGCGCTGTACGCGCTGCCGTTCGTCGCATCTAGATTTCCGTTGGGGTTGAACCGGATGACTGCAGCGAGGGTGCTAAAATCGCTCGCCGCGCCGGAAGACAACCCGGTGACGGCGTCCACATTCGGCACCGAAGCGCTGGCCGTATAGGTGACGCGAAAACTGCCGGTCTGTTGCTGTACCGCAACGTTCGTCCAGCTTCCGCTGGAAACAACGCAGCCATTCACTGGTGCCTTGGTGCGCGCAGGCGAGACTGCGGCCAAGAAGAACATCGTCAGCAGTGAAGCGGTGAAAGTCTTTTTTGTGATTTGCACTAAAGTCCCCATTCCGTGCTACGAACCGGTCTTCCTTTGGAAGCCGGACTTTCTACTGAGCTCGGAGAGATACGGAAGGGGGTATCCGATGCAGGCCAAGAATGGGGGTTAGGCTGGTTCGCAACTACTGGTCGCAGGAACCAAATGAGGGCAGTGAAATTGCGCGCGGCGATTCGGGAATCAGGTGGCCTGACGGGCAGGCGAGTTCAACGGGACAGGTTTATGCGGGATGTTTACTGCTGAACGCTGGGAACGCTTGCGTGCAAATAGCCGCCAAATACGCGGGTTTTAGCGAGCTTCACAGATGGTCGATTTCTGCATGGCGAAATGCCGCCTGTTTCGCGCTTCAGGCCTGAACTTCAGTCATTCGCCGGCTTATTTCCAAACGCGCCGGGCTGCCTGATGGAGTCCGTGGCCGCCGTGCCGGTAATTAAACGCGCGCCGCGGCTGAACGTCAGATACTCAAAACCCCACTGAATGAAAACCATCACGCGGTTTTGAAACTGCACGATGTAAATCAGATGGATGAAGAGCCAGGTCAGCCAGGCAAGCACTCCCGAGAGGTGCAAGCCAAAAATATTAGCGACCGCGGCGGCACGTCCGATCACCGCCATGTCCCCTTTGTTGAAATAGTGGAATACCGCCTGGTCGTTTTTTCCCGCGATGCGCGCTTTGATTGTTTTGGCCGCGAAGGCTCCGCCCTGGATGGCCACTTGCGCGACGCCCGGCAGCGGCTTGCCATCCTTATTTGTGGCGTGCGCCAAGTCGCCTACGATAAAAATGTCGGGATAGCCGGGAACGGTAAGGTCGCCATTCACGTGGATGCGCCCGCTCTTGTCCGTTTCGGCGTGCGTGCGCTCCGCCAGTTTTTTGCCGAACGGCGTGGTCATCACGCCGCCGGCCCATAGCACGGTATGCGCGGCCAACCGCTCGGTGACTTCTCCGTGGCGATAGCTCACGCCCTGACCGTCGATGTTGGTGACCATCACGCCCTTCATCACTTCGACGCCTAATTTCGTGACGGCCTTTTCGGCCTTGGCGGAGAGGTCCTCCGGGAAGGAACCCAGCACCCGCGGGCCGCCCTCCATAAGAAGGATGCGCGCCTCCTGCGGATTGATGTGCCGAAAATCGTGCTTCAGCGTTTCATTGGCGATTTCCGCCAGCGCGCCCGCCAGTTCCAGCCCGGTGGCTCCCGCGCCCACAATCACAAACGTCAGCCAGGCGCGAACTTCTTCGCGGCTGGAGGCCCGCTCGGCGCGTTCAAAGGCGTATAGAATTTTGTGCCGGATGGCCGTGGCTTCTTCCACGGTTTTCAAACTGGGAGCCCACTCTCGCCACTCGTCATTCCCGTAATAAGAGGTCTGCGAGCCGGTGGCCACAATCAGCGAGTCGTACTCGTACGAGGCGCCATCAAGCAGGGTGACTTTTTTGGCCGCCGGATCGATGTCCGAAACTTCGCCAAGCAGCACCTGCGTATTTTTCTGCCGGCTCAGTACTCCGCGCAACGGCGCGGCAATCTCACCCGGCGAAAGCGAGCCTGTCGCCACCTGGTACATCAGCGGCTGAAACAAATGAAAGTTGCGCCGGTCAAACAGAGTCACGTCAACCGCCGCATGCCTCAGCCCGCGCACCGCGCTCAACCCGCCAAATCCTCCGCCCAGCACAATCACCCGGTGCCGCCCCGCCTCCATGTTCGCCTCTCTCGCGCCGCGCCACGCGTCCCGCAGGCTCCATAGATTTTCTCATCTTTTGAGGTGCGCCGTGTCGCGGGGAGCAAAATTGGGATTGGTCGGTCGTTCGCTGGGTGTTGTGCTTCGTTCGCTTAGCTGACACCCCCCCACCCCCCCTTTTTCGCAAAAGAGGCCATAAGATGTTGAAAATAAAGGACCGGCGCAAAAAAGAGCGACAAAGAGCGTGCAAAGTATTGAAAACAAAAGTTGTAGCCTGAAAACGCATTGGAGAGACGAATAATGGTGGTCGGCGGGAACATCCTCGATGAGGAACGGCATGATAGTCCGGAGGCATTCTGATCCGGAAGAGAGGACGAAACTCATAAGCAAGCATACTATAGAGGTATATTAACTACTAATATATAGCAGCGCGAAGTCCGTAATCCGCGGCGGGAGGTTGTTTTTGAGGGTTCAACGGGAACAATCAACACTAGGGTCAAGCCCAAAACCCAGGTTCAGAAAGCGAACCTGGGGCACCCGACCCTGGCAACAAGTTGGTCGTGGGTCAGTTTCCGGTTACGGCGAAAATCGGGACCTATCGCGACTTTTAGCCATAACTTCCTGATTTGCCGACGAGTTCGGTAGATCGCAAACGGATAATTGAAATGAAGACAAAAGGACATAGCCTGCGAAAGATCGCGGCAAATGTGGGAGTGGAAATCCTAACGAGTGGGACTTACCACGAGTCTGCGAAACCAACTGGCCACCTTACGTCGGGAGGCCGATTCTTCTTGAATTGCGTCGGCCTTCGTAGGTTGGCGCCGAAATTCTCTGATAGAGCACTCTTCCAGACCTTCCCGCGCGTCAGGTTCTACTCGCACACCAGCGCCTTCGGCTATATCGAGGTAGATCTTCCAATCCTTATCAAAACTTTCTGAGCGCCGTCGATTCCTGGGCTCGGATGCCAAATCAAAGTTGATTACAGAAATCATTAACCTTGAGGCGGCCAGCCGATTTGACGGCTGATCTGAGCGCCCCATCGATTGAATCTCTAATCTATTTGGTACGGCCATTCGAGAGCGCGGAGATGCCGACAAGGAGCTCGTTTCAAAGCTCACGCTGCATGTTGGACCTAGACAGAGGTTGATGCCCTTCATTAAGGGTGTGTTCGGGGCTTTTGTTTTTGCCAGTGATTCGTAAAAACGAGGAAGCAAAAACGGCCTGCCCTTCGACAATAGCTTTGATTCCTCCTCTTTCGTGAACGCCCCAATTTCAGTGGCCTGCGACGTCAGACTTAAGAGATCTCTCCTCTTCCGATCCCAACAAGAGGATGTCCCAAACGCACGTACTCGCTCACTCCGCAGGTCGGCTCCAACTTCTGATTGGCGGTCGACAGAGTCGGAAATTACGAGCGATGCGGTACTCGCACCGCTTTCGTGTGCCAGTTTGTCCAAGTTTGCAAGTCGCGACGCCTTGACAACAACCAACGTCGTGGCTCCGATCAGCGGATTCAGTGCATTTATGTAAAGTTTGACGGAAAAGGCTAGCTTTCCCTGATCCGGAGAAGGTATGAGCGCTCCCTGAGAAATTGCCGTGATGGGCGTAGAAGACCTTCCGGTTCCGGCCAACATTGGTGTAAATACGACGCGCACCGGAAGCTTATTTTCCTTCGCGTAGTCGAGAAAGCTGGTGGCAACGAGTAGTGGACTCGTGATCCATGCGTTCGCCGGGTCCATCGCGCGACGCCGAAAGTGAAGCCCCTTTCGCGCGAAAACCGCCAGCAATCCCTTTTTAGCGAAATCTGAGCAGTTATTTGAGAGTGTGTTAAAGGGTTCGTGCTGTGAATGTTCGATAAGTCGGGCTAACTCCAATTCCTGGCTTACTTCGGCAGGCACAGTGATAATTGTAGAATCGCGAACGTATTGAGCTCCGATGGCCTCGCGCCAAAAACCATTTGGAATCAACTCTTCAGTTTCAGGGTCAATCATGGCGATGGAATTTTCCAAGGCGGAGCTCTGGTGAGAGCCAAGTAGTTTGCCGAGGAACTCCAGAGTTATCAACCTGTGGAAAAGCTTGCCAAAATGGAAGGTCGACTGTTCCTTAAGAAGTGATCTATAGCGTTCACGTGAGAGCGGCGGCAGATAATTTTTCAAATCGTCTTGCCAATATTTCAGCTGGAGGTTTCGTAGGGTATCTCCACTGCTCAATACTGGCGCCAACTGTGAGTCAGCCACGGCGTTGAAATGAGCCATCAGAGGCGCCACAAATACTGTCTGGTCATAGCCTGCCGCTAGACTGGGGTACTTTGTGATCACAACGCCCTGCGGTTCGTCGGATACGCATTCACGTACTTGATCGATACCGCGCGCGCACAGGTCAGTAACGATCAAAGCAACATGCCCTGAGTTGGTTCGCCGGGCGTCCATACCCTTGCTGCCGTAGATCACGATGCCGACTTCGGCCTTCGCCGGTAACTGACAAGCAGTCAATATAAGCAGGGTCAGCATCACGCTGAAGGTCACAGATTTGGATTTCGTTGGGTTGTTCATAATCTCCGGTTAATATTTGTACAGTTTTTATGAAAGGCTGAGAAGGTCGCGAGTCCAGAGCTACTCCGGTATCGTCACAATCAGCAGGTAACTGTCGCTTGCAGGCTGCCTTCCGGGCCTTCGTTAAGAAGAACTGAAAATGTTTTTGAGGCGTGAGACATGTTCTTGGGTCTGTCTAAAATGAGCCTCGAGCCGCTCTCAGTTCCGGTGGCGTCGCGGCCGTTGCCATTTTTGGAAGCCTTTACTAATTGGTTTTCAGCGCTGTCCAGCTTTCTATTTTAACTATAGAGAAAACAATTTTGACGGCAAGTAAAATAGTCTCTAGCAGGCTGCTGAAAAAGTCAGAAATATTGTAACGAAGAGGCTTGCGGTGCGTCTCATTGGGCATGCGAGGAACCGATCAACAGCAAGGACATGTTTTTAGCTACATTTCTCCGGAGCAGCGGGTGCGCAAAGATCA
>JBBSFG010000026.1:0-20619 GCA_038238965.1 Candidatus Acidiferrales bacterium
AAAGTGTTCGAACCCCAGATCCGCCACGAAATGACCCTCCGTGGCCGCAACCTGATTGTCATGTTCCAGCCCGTTGCAAATGAGCACCAGCGGTTGCGGCGCGTGCTGCCACTTCAGGCTTTCCACGTTCAGTTCCCACAAGTCCCATTTCGCCGTAGCAATGTAGGCGCTATCGCTGTTCAAATGTTGCAACGCCAGCGCCGCCACCTCCGCCGGCCCGTAACCCTGCCCGCGCAAATCCCACGACGCTACCGGCGTCTCCGTGGCATCCACAGGTTGGACGGTCAGTTCCGCAAAAGTATTCATGGAGGCCGAAAGCGGCGCGCTGGTCAAAAATCGCGCAAACTCGGCAATCATTGTTTCTTCGGAGAAATCACGCGTCCAGACGCGCAGGTATGCACGGTTCGCCATGTTGGAGGGTCTGGTGCATTATACCGGGGAGTTGGGCCCTGGGCGAATTGCAGGAAAATGTTCACGGATCCGCCCGAATTTCGCGAAACGTTCCGTTTAGCTTCCGGGGCTAGCCGCTCGGGAACGCGTATTCGGATCCTGTGGGGTTATCGTCAGGTTTCGCGCGATCTGCTGCAATCGCTCTTGCAACGTTTCGCCGATTCCCGCAAACACTTGCGTGCATGTCTCTCGCAGTTTTTCTTCCGCGCTTGCGGAAATGCTCGCCACTGCTTCGCGCGACTGCTTATCCAGAGACGATACCGTCGCCAGCATCCACTGGTTGGACACATTCTCCAGCCGCGTGCGGTGGTGTTCCGTGGCTTGCGCGCTGATCGCCGCATACACGTTGCGAAGTTCCGCCTGGTTTCGGTCGGTCATCGCTTTCCACGCATCCAGCAGCGGTGAAAAGCTGGCTTCCACTTTCTCATGGGCGCCTTTCACGCCGGACTCCAGCGCCTTATTCATCGCCTCCTGGAACCTCCGCAGAAATTCTTCCTGCTCCGTGGTGACCTTCTGCGATACTTCTTTGCGGGTCGCTTCCAGATCGGCGTGCGCCTGTATCACCGATTTTTGCAACTCCTCGCCGAAGCCTTCCAGTTCCTGCCTTCCGGTCCGCTGGATTTCGTCCGTGAACGCCGCCGTCGTGGTTTCCGACGCTTCGTTAAACAACGCGCGTGCGCGTTCGAAGGCTTCCCTCACCGCATCCTCCATCTGCGACTGCGTATGTCCTACGAAATTGCGGCTGGAATTATCCAGTTCGCTGGTAAACACGCTCGAAATTTCTCCCGCCTTTTCACGAAGGTTGGCGCTGGCCTGCTCCCCGGCCTTGTCGGTCAGATTCTGTATGTGCGTCTGGGCTTTCTTCTCGTACCATTCCGCCGATTTGAAAACGTCCTGAATGGCTTGATGTTTAAGATCGTTTACTCTTTCTTCCAGTTCCGTAAGGTTGCGCGAGGTGACCGTCCGCGCTGCGTCATCCAGCAATTGCTCCGCGCTTCCCAGGTTCTCCCGGAATCTCGAAAGCGATTCCGCGAAGGCCTCATCCGCCACCGTGCTGATGCGGTCTTGTTGCAAGGAGATTGCCGCGTCCAGCAACGAGCGCCCTCCCGCCATACGGTGTAGCGATTCTTCCGTTCGCAAAATCTGCGGCGCCACCGTCGCCGTTATCCGCTCGTCGAATTCCAGCGCGGCGTGTTGGCTCGCTTCCTCGAATCCGATCCGGATCCGCGACGCCAGTTCTTCAAACAAAGAGTCCGACCTGCGATGCAGTTCATTCCTGTGCAGGCTCAACACATCGTCCAGTTGCGTGTGGAAACCCACCAGCGCCTGTTCATGCAGCATCCCCAGCCGGCTCGAAAAATGCTCCAGGGTGGTCGTCGATTCACCGGCCTTCGAAAGCGCGAATTCCAGCCGCTCCAACGCGCCCTGCAAAGATTCCCGCAATTCTGTCAGGCGCCGCTCAAATGCACCCGTGGCTTCGGCAGTTTTGTCTCCCAGCCCCGTGGCTTCATCCCGTAACTGCGTGAACAATTCGCGCGCGCGTTCGTCCAGATGGCGCATCGCTCGGTCTTGCGCCGCCGGCAAGGAACCTTCTAACGTCGCCTGCCAACGTTCCCGGGCTCCATCAATTTCTCTTTCCAGTTGTTGTTCCCATTCCATCCGAGCAGTCGAAAGCGTGGAAGTCACCTGCTGCTGAATCTCTTCCCCCGCCGACCGCAAGGCCCGCCATTGTGAAGCCAGCGCTTCCTGGTGCGCCCGCACACTTTCTTCCGCGGCCCGCGCTGCCGCTTCGGCGATTTGCGCTTCGGTCTGCGCCGCTTGCGCTTTCAGCCTTCCCAGCGCTTCCTCGCGCACTCGCGCGGCCTCATCCATCGTCCTCGCCACCGCGTCTGCCTTCTCCGCGATGTGCGCTTCCGTCTCTTCCACCTGGCTCGCCAGATTGGCGCTGATTTCTTCGCGCAATCTCGCGGCTTCCGCCTGTGCCGCGGTCGCCGTCATCAGACGCGCTTCTATTTCGTCCGCCTGGCTCTTCAGGTTATTGGCTACCGCTTCCGCATCCTTGAATAACGCGACCAGTTGATCCCCGCTGCCTTTCAGTTGCTCGATGTGTTGGTCGCGTTGCGCCTGGCCTTCGCGCGTTAGTTGCTCCCGCAGCTCTTGCGTCAACTGTTCCACATGGGGAGTAAACCAGTGCGGCAGGTCATTGCGCATCGCCTGTGCGGCAGCGGCATTTGCGGACTCTGCGGATTTCTCCGCCTCCTGCTGAATTTTCTGAATCAGTCTCGACGCTTCATTGGCCACTTCCATCCGTGCGGCAGCAAATTTCTGCTCCCACTGTTCGAACGACGCGCGGTGCTCGGTAGCCACGGCTTGCCCGGCCGCCTCCCTCGCCGCTGCTTGTATCTGTTGTTTGGCGTCGGCTACCAGGCGCGCGAACTGGCGCGCCAGTTGCAGAGACGCATCGGTCGCGCTCGCCGGTGTCGGGAAGGTTCTCAAATTATCCGTTAGGTTGACTCCTGCCGCCTCAGGTTCAGTGTTTGCGCCCACTTCCTGCTCCGCCTCCTTTTGTTGGTGGTCCGGCATACTGCCTGAATTGTGGCTCTGCTCTTCGGTATCCGGGAACGGAAACCAGTCCTCGGGAGGAAACGCAATGCCCCACACGTTTCCGGCACTCTCCAGTTCCAGCGCTACCTGAAACAATTGCCGCACCGTGCGCGGTCGTTGGATCCACGAAACCCGTCCGCGGACCGTCCGCGGCGGATACCCGGATTCCGGGTGGGGAATCTCCAGCTTCACCCACATGTTCTTCAACACGTAATGCTTCGACTGATACCGGCACCCGTGGCAGTTGATGATCAGCGTTGAGGTATGTTCGGCAAAAGATCGTCCTATGGCATCCACGCCGGTCACGGACAGCGGCACGGCCTGCACAATGCGCGTGCTACGGCGCTTCCTAAGTTCCCCACCCGGGCTTGGAGCGGTCGCTGGGGTTTCCGTCATTCCCTCGGAAAGATTGTTGCTGGCTTCATCCATCACCGTTCGGGGTCTCCCAAGCTAAATCTATTTATATCTTATGCTTACAGCTGCTGCCGATGGCCGGAAGCTTCGTTTCTATTCACGCTCTGCAAAACCAACGATCTGCGACACGGTTCCCTAGCGTTGCCGCCGCGCGCACTGCATCATTTGTTCTCCGGATCGAACGCGAATTACAGTACGCCTGGGTAGGGATAGCGCACATCCTTGCCGGGGGGGACTTCGCGGAATTAGACTTTATACTCAATCCGCTCCTTTGGCTAGAGAGTCCTGCAGGTTCTAACCGTTCTTCTCCGTAATTTCTTTCGCCAATCACAAGTCTCGTCGTCCTTCCATGGCCTTTAGCATGGTCACCTCATCCGCATATTCCAGGTCCGCGCCCACCGGTATGCCCACGCCAATTCTGGTTACTCGTACGCCCAATGGTTTCAGTAGTTTGGACATATACACTGCCGTCGCCTCTCCCTCCGCGGTGGGGTTGGTGGCTACAATGATCTCTTCTACACCGCCGCCCTTAAGCCGCTCGATAAGCGACTTGATCTTCAGTTGCTCCGGCCCGCGCCCGGAGAGTGGCGACAGCGACCCGCCCAGCACGTGGTACATCCCCGAATACATGCGCGTCTTCTCGATGGCCATGATGTTGTGCGCTTCTTCCACCACGCAGATGGTCTTGTGATTTCGCGTGGGTCCCACGCAATAGAAGCACGGATCCGTGTCCGTGATGTTGTGGCACGTCGAGCATTCGCGAATCTTTTCCTTGGCGTCCCGAATCGCGTCCGCCAGCGCCAATGCATTTTCCGGCGCGGTGCGCAGCAGGAAAAATGCCAATCGCTGCGCCGTTTTCTGGCCGATTCCCGGAAGATGTTTCAATTGGTCGATGAGGCGTTCCACAGGTGGGGCAAAATCAGGCATCTCTGATGTGTAGCACAGCGCACGCCGCCGCGCAAACCGCGGCTTTCGCACTAGATCTCGAGTAGGTGAGGCCGGGAGCCATGGCCGCGCGTTCCGCAGGCGAGGTGCGCTTGTTTCTCGGCGCCCTTGTGCGGCCGGGGATAGCAATCGAATAACCACTGACATATAATGCGTAACAATATACTATGGGCTTGTGATCAGGTCGTTTAAAGATGCGGACACCCGCCGGCTATTTCAAGACGAGAGGGTGCGTCGGTGGCGATCGATAGAAAGCCTGGCGCGCCGCAAACTCACCATGCTGAACGCGGCCGCAAAAATACACGATTTGAAGGTGCCACCCGGCAACAACTTGCATGCCTTGAAGAAGGATCGCCAGGGACAATACGCGATAGCCATTAATGACCAGTATCGATTGTGTTTTGTGTGGAAGGATGGCCATGCGCACGACGTGGAAATTACCGATTATCATTAGGGAGTATTCATGATCAGTCTAAAACCAGTTCATCCAGGAGAAATCCTTCGCGAAGAGTTCATGATCCCGTTTGATTTGAATCCGAACAAGATGGCGCTGGCGCTGCGGGTAGCAGCTCCTAACGTGTACGAGATCGTTCGCGAGGCACGCGGCATTTCCTCTGAGATGGCGCTGAGGCTGGCGCGATACTTTGGAACAACCGCGGAGTTCTGGAACAATCTCCAGGCGCACTATGATCTGTCTGTTTCAAAGCAAAAAATAGAAAGCAAGATCAACCGGGATGTGGAACCGTTGGCAGCTACCCGGATGCCCTAGCAATCTTTGCAAATAGTTAATCGTGTTTGCTTGGTTTCAGCGGAAGACTATGTTCGAAAATTTAATTTAGAACAGCCCCGGTATCTTGAGCCCGTTCAAGCCCGGAACGTTGCCCGCCATGTTCTTCATCTGGCTGGCCAGCTCATCGTCCACTCGGCGCGTCGCTTCATTCACCGCCGCGCGCACCAGGTCCTGCAGCATCTCCTGATCCTTGCCGGCAAAAATCTCCGGCTCGATGCGAATCTCGACGATCTGCTTCTGGCCGTTCATCTTTACGCTCACCATGCCGCCGCCCGCGGAAGCCTCCACGTGCACGGAATTCACCTGCTGCTGCAGGTCATCCTGCAATTGCCGGAATTTCGACAGCATCTGTTGCAGGGCGTTGACTTCCATCGGCTCTATTCCCCTTGCGGCTTTCGCACTTCGGAGATCTTCCCCCCGAAGCGCTGCAGTAAGGAACGCACCATCGGATCGCGTTCAAACCTGGCCCGCAATTCCTGAACATCCGAACCCGCTCGCGATGGCGACGCCGGATTCGTACTGGCTTCGAGTTTAGCACACACGCGTAACGCGCGGCCCAGTACGTTGCTCGAAATGCTACGCACCTTCTCGAGCGCGCCGCGGCTCTCCAGCATTTCGGCGAAAGATTTCCTGTCCGCTGGAAAATAAAGTTTCAGTTCCGGCCCTGCAAGCTCCCATCCGCCGGCATGCTCCAGCAACTCGCCAAGAAATTTTTGTTCCTTCTGCACCGCGTCTTTGATTTCCAACACCTGCTGCTCGGTTATTCCTTGGCAGCGCAGTCCGTTCCCGTTCGCTGCGGCGGAATGCGCCACTTCGCCGTGGCTCTCGCTCGCCACCTCGCCGTCACTCGCTGCCGCCGCGCCGTTTGTTCGTGGCCCATCGGCAGCACTGGACGTCATGGCCGGCCGCGCGGCGCTGCTTGCCGCTGGCGCCGTGCCAACGCTCGCCGCCATCATCGGTGAAACGGCATTCGCTCCCACGGCCACGGCGCTGGCATCGGTTCTTGACGTTGCATCGGTGTCGCCGCTCATCTTGGATGATGCGGCTTGCGTAGAACTTCCCCCGCTCGCCGGTGATCCCGCCGAGACCACGTTCGCAACAGAAACCCCCGAGGACGCCGCACCCGCCGCCGTTGCAGCCCGTCGTACTGGCGCAGCGGGCGCCGCTCCGCTCGTTCCCGTTTTTATTTCCGCCAGCAATTCTTCCAGCGGCGCCATGCGCGCCGCGTTGATCAGTCTCAACATTCCCATTTCCAGGTGCACTCGCGCGTCCGGCTTGCGCCGCAGGTCGTCATCCGTTTCCAGCAGGATCTGAAAAAACCGCGTCAGGTCTTCCTCGCTGAATAGCGCCGCGGCCTCCGCCAGCGCCGGCCGCTGGTCTGCCGTCGCGGCGATCAGATCGGAGTCCGCGCCGCAAACTTTGGCGATCAGCAAATTCCGCATGTGCCGGATGGCTTCCCGGCAAAAGTGCTGCAGGTTGCGTCCTTCCTTTTGAAACGTGTGAATCAGTCCCAGCGCACGGTCCGCCGAGCCTTCCGCAATCGCGCCCACCAGTTCCGCCAGCGCATCGTCGGCTACTACGCCCAGCAACTCGCGTACCTCATTGTTCCCGATGGTTTCTCCGCAATACGCCCGAGCCTGCTCCAGCAGCGACAACGCATCGCGCATGCTTCCTTCCGCCATCCGCGCGATCACCGCCAGGGCCCCCGCATCGATTTTCAAACTTTCTTTTTGCGCAATCTCCTGCAGACGCTCGGTAATTTCTCCAAACGTCAGCGCTCTGAAATGAAAATGTTGCGACCGCGAGCGGATGGTATCCACCAGGTCTTCGGGCTGCGTGGTGGCCATCACGAAGGTCACCCGGTCCGGCGGCTCTTCCAGCGTTTTCAGTAGCGCATTCGAAGCCTCGCCAGTCAGCATGTGTGCTTCGTCGAGAATCACCACTTTGCTTCGCGAAGCCGCCGGCGCGTAGCGCACCATTTCGCGTAATTCGCGGATCTGGTCGATGCCGCGGTTCGACGCCGCATCGATCTCGATCACGTCCAGCGAAGTCCCCGCGGCAATTTCACGGCAGGAATCGCATTCCCCGCAAGGCTCGGCCGTCGGCCCGTGTACGCAGTTCAACGCCTTGGCCAGAATCCGCGCCGCGGTGGTTTTTCCCACCCCGCGCGCTCCCGAAAAAATGTACGCGTGCGCCACGCGGTCGTTCTTGATCGCATTGGCCAAAGTTTCGGTCACGTGTTGTTGGCCGGCCAAATCTTTGAATGTCTGCGGGCGCCACTTGCGGGCTATGACCTGGTAGCTCATGTGCGGGAAATCACTCCGGGCTGCGGGAACAGAACCATTCTTGGAAAAGAGGAACTTCGGGTGATCTGCGGCACCCGAGGCGTTCCCGGTACCGTTGCTCCCTTCCGGGCCTGGCGGGGTTCGCGGGACCTCGTTGCACAGAGCCCGAAGTTCCACGTTTCAGCAGTCGCAAACGTTTTTTGCGTATGCTGCATAAAAGTCTAGCACAGCGTCGCGAGCGCGGCCAGATTCACTCCGCGCGCGCGCTTTCATTTTGCGCCTGCCACGATCAATGTGCTGCTTTGGCCGCCTTACCTGGATCGTCGGCGGGGTTCACATAATTGATTTTGAACGGCCCGACTCCGTTTACCTGTACGAGCGCCGCCCCTTTAGCTCCCGCGAAATGGTGCATCCGTCGGGGCATGAACACGTACGACCCCGGGGCCAGCGTCATCATCTTCGATTCATCGTACTTGTCGCCCATACCCGCCATGAATGTGCCCGAAAGCACCGTCACATTCTCGTCGACGGGATGCCAGTGCGCCGGAAACTTCGCGCCGTCCGCGAATCGCAATTGAAATACGCATGGCGCTCCAACCTTGTCGCAATTCCCGTACACCGCTCCGAGCTCCACACCCGGTGAATACTGCGTCCATTTGATCTTGTCCGGGGTGCCGATGAACGGCGCCGGCGCTGTTTTCGCCGCGGTGGCGGTCTTCGCCGCCGGCTTTTTTACCGCGTCCTGTCCGTGCGCGTTGAAAGCGAGTAAGCCTCCGCACATCATCGCCACCACGAAACTCTTTCTGACTGAGAAATTATTGTTCAGCATGGGCCCTCCGTGGGATAAATTTGCAGCAAGATATCACAAGCAGCCCTTTTTCGAAAACGTTCTCATTATTACGGCGCAACTTGCGTCGCAGCCTGGCCATTTTCCGGCGGAAATTGTGTCGTGTTGTGCAACACTCGGGCAGAACAGTATTCGCCCCTCTTTCCCGCCGCAGTACACTAACTCCGGATGGAGTTCCTCCCCATCCGCCCTGCGTTTTCTTCGCCGAAGCGCCGGGTCCGCGGCGCCAGCGGCTACATCCCGGCAGAGCCGGGATCGCCCCACGACAAGGGGTCAGCCCATGCACATCGTGTGGGCAGGAGGAAAGCCATGAAAGCATTGTTGTCCGCAGTTCTCGCCGCTGCGCTTCTTTTCGCCACTGCACCGGTTTCGTATTCCGAGCCTCGCCAGGTTGTCCCCGGAACACAAGTCCGCCTCCATATGGTCAGCAATATCGGCACGGCCGTCTCCAGAAGCGGCGACCCCTTCGTTGCCATCGTTTCAGAACCTGTCTTCGTAGGTAACACTTTGCTCATTGCCGCCGGCACGCGCGTCAATGGCATCATCAACAATGTGGAACGAGCCCGCCACTTCTCCATTTTTCGCGGCCAGGCGTACATGGATCTCACCTTCCGCAGCATGGAAATCGACAGCCGTCTCATTCCCATTCACATGAGCATCATCGCCATCGAACAGCCCAGCAGTGACCGCGACGGCCAGCGCCGCAAAGATGTAAAAATCGACGAAGGCCAGATCATCGAGCAGAAACACGATTACAAAGGCGATATCATGGGCGGCTCGATCGGTACCGGCGGCGGTGCGCTGGTCGGATTGATCTTCAGCAACGTGGCCAGAGGGTTCGGCTTCGGCCTGGCGGGCAGCGCGGTGTACATCGTCTCTCGCAAGGGCAAGGAAGTCGATCTCCCGGCGCAGACCGGCATGCTCGTGCGAGTGGATACCAGCGTCACGCTTCCGGCTACTGTGGAAGCTGTCGAACCGAGTCCCGCGGGCAAGTAGCTTTCGAAATCTGCCGGTCTGAAAAACAAAAGCACGCCGCGTTTACCGGGTCCCTTTTCCGGTTCGCGGCGTGCTGTCCCGTTCTCGCGCCCAGCGACGCTTCGAGACCATCGAGGCCAGTCGCCGCTGCCCATTCTCAGGCCTTCGGGAAATTCGGGTCGGCTTTTACTTCCAGGATTTGTTTCAGATGCCGCTCGCTATGCGCCGTCAAGAACAGGATCCACTCGTAGCAGTCCAGCTTCATCCCCATGGGGCTGTCGGAAACGTGCGCGCGCAGGCCCGGCGTTTTGTTAAGAAACTCCTCCGTCTCTGCCCGGCTGGCCAGAAAATGTTTGACGGCATCCTCAGGCGAGCCGTAACGGTTCGTGGGCTTCAATGGTTCCGGAGCTTGCGCTTTATGCGAGCGGTCGGGAATCATGGCCACCACCGCGTCATCCGTCTTCTTCAGGTCGCGCCCGAGTTCGCCGGCGGGAGCTTTCATCCCCTGGTCCACGATCATTCCGCGGATCAGGTCTTCCGCCGCAGCGATATGTTCCATGACTTGCGCAATCGACCAGCGGTCCGGCCCCGCTTTGAAATTCCATTGCGCCTCGGACAAGCCCCCGGTCGCGTCCACGATATTCTTCTTCGTGCTTTCCAGGTACTGCATGGCGCGCTCTTTATCCGCAGCCGACAGTTCCTGCGCCCGCGCCATAGTTGCGCTCATACATACCGCCAACAGCAAACCACAAACTCCTGCCAGACGTTTGCGCATAATTTCTTTCTCTCCCAAATCTGAAATTGAAGGAACGGGCCCATCAAGTCCCCGGTTCGAACTTCGCGTAGACCGTCCACACGAGCCGCTCGGCATCAGGGCGCGAATAATGTACCAACGTTTTCGCACCAGGTCCATCCGGCCCAGGCGGCCTTTGTTCCTGCCAACTACAAAGCCAAAACGCCCACACGCGTCTTTCCGGACCGCCGCTTTGCGGCGGGTGAGGAATCTACTGTTCCATAGATTTTGGCAAACCAATCAAGCCGCGGCGTTCTCTACGTTGTCAGTAATTGCTCTTATCGGCTGCCAAGCCCGAAGCCCGCAAACGGCCATGCCGAATCGCCTCATTTTTGCAGGATAGGAATTTGCTTTTAGTGTGTCGTTTCGACGGAAAAAGTCGGGAGGGAAAAATACCGTCAGAGCAAGTGCCTCAACTTCGCAGCGACCCGGCTGCCGCCCCGCGCGGCTTAATCAACGCCAGCGCCTCCGCCTGGTCGCGCTTCAGATAGCGGTACAGGCTGGTCCGCCCGATGCCCAATACTTGCGCGGCTCGCAAGCGGTTGCCCATGCACATCTGCAGCACTCGCTGGATGTGCGCTTTCCGAACGTCCTCCAGAGAAAGCGGCCGCCACTCCACGCCGCCCGCCGTCCGTTGGTTGCGGTGTTGAAAATTTTCCGGTAAATCGGTCAGGTCGATAAAGTCCCCGGTCGTGGCGATCGACGCGCTGGAGATCACATTCTCCAGTTCCCGCACGTTGCCCGGCCAGGGGTGCTGCAACAGCATCGTTTGCGCCCGGCGCGTCAGCCCGCAGATGTTTTTCCCATACGCCAGGTTGTATTTCTTCACAAAAAAATGCACCAGCAGCGGAATGTCCTCCAGTCGTTCTGTCAGCGCCGGTACGCGAATCTGAATGGAACTCAAGCGGTAGAAGAGGTCCTCACGAAATCGTCCGGCCAGCACCTCGGCGCGCAAGTCGCGATTTGTCGCGGCGATCAACCGCACATTCACGTGACGCACTTCCGGCGCGCCCACTCGCTGCACTTCCCGGTTCTGTATCACGCGCAAGAGCTTGGCCTGCATGGCCAGCGAAGTCTCGCCCACTTCGTCCAGGAACACCGTCCCGCCGTCCGCATATTCGAACAATCCCGGCCGCATTTCCGTCGCGCCCGTGAACGCTCCGCGCACGTGTCCGAAAAGCTGGCTCTCCAGCAGTGTGTCCACCATGGCCGAGCAGTTGCATATCGCGAGGCGCTGCTGGCTCACCGGGCTCAGTTGATGAATCGCCTGGGCCACCAGCTCTTTTCCCGTGCCGGTCGCGCCCACCAGCAGAACGTTGGTGTAGTGCCGCGCCACTTTGCGCGCGAAGTCGATCACTTCCAGCATCACCGGGCTTTTGCCCACGATGCCGTGAAATTCCAGGTCCCGCAGCAACTGTTCTTCTAGGGCCCGCACCCGCCGCCGCTGATCGTAGAGCGCGGCCACGTCGTCCAGCACGCGCTTCAGCCGTTGGCGGTCCAACGGCTTGGGCAAAAAATCCGTGGCCCCGCGGCGGATCGCTTCCAGCGCCGACTCCAGCGTGTATTCCTTGGTAACAATAATCACGTGCACGCCGGGATCGACGCGCAGCACGCGGTCCAGAAACTCGTACCCGCCCGCTTCCGGCAGATGCACATCCGCCAGAATCACCCTGCACGCACCGGACTGCACCAGCCGCACCGCCTCTTCCGGGTCGGAAGTCGGCAGCGATTCATAGCCCATCTCGGTAATCATTTCCGAGAGCAGTTTCAGTTGTCCGGGATCTTCATCCAGAATACAGGGCGTAAGGGAGCCGCGCGGGGCCAACACTTCATCCGTTATCTCTTCAACATGCGCCACATCCACTCATTCGCAACCTAGTCTCCATTCTTTTTCCCTCTGCGTCTCCGCCTGCAAACTTCCGCAGCCCTTCATAAAGGATGATGTTTCAGTGTCATGCGCCAACAGACTCAGCCCGTCCTGAGATCTTCCGCCACTCTACCCCTCGAAACCTCACACCAATTCCGCACCCTTTTGGCCTTCACGTTCCGATTCGGCACTTTGGCGGGTACGAGAACGAGGCAGTTTTACCATTACCAGTCAGCTTGAAAATTGCTGGAACCTGCAGTAGGGAACTAGAAATGGCTGCGCAGCAGAATGTTGGTAGCAAATGTCTCCACATACGGGTACACCCGGCTGAAAAACAGCAGTGCCACCAGTAATCCCAACATCGCGTAGCTGTTTCCGCGCAGCCAGCCCAGGTATTTCTGGGCCGTGGCTTCGCTCATGAAGATCAAAATCCCGGTGCTCCCATCCAGAGGCGGAACGGGCAACAAGTTGAACGTACCAAGCAGCAGATTCAACGAGAAGATCACCATCAATGCCACAAACGCAATGTCCGGCCGCCCCGTCAGCGCATCCCTGCCGATCCATCCCGCCGCCAGTCCCACCCGCAGCCCCACCACCGCCAGCAGCATCAACGAGAAATTTGCCGCCGGGCCCGCCAGCGCCATCCATCCCGCCCGTCGCGGATATCGCCGCTCCCATGCCGGATCAAAAGGCGCGCTGGCCCAGCCGATCATCGATTGGTTAATAAAGTAGGAAAGCAGCGGTATCAGCACCATCCCAAAAGGCTCCCGCCGGATATGTGGAAGGGGATTCAGCGACACCTGGCCCCCTTGCGAAGCGGTTTCGTCGCCGCCCATCTTGGCCACCAATGCGTGCGCCGCCTCGTGGCACGTGGTGGAAAAAAGAAACGCCACGTACCAGATAAATCCATACAGCAGAAACTCGGGAGTCAGTTCGTGCATCGCCGAAGAAGAGTAGATGCTGCTGCCCGCGAATGCAAGAAGGCCCGAGCCCGGAGCGAATCCGTTCCCGGTTAGGGCCCTTTTATCATGCGTCAAATCTGGCACTGAGCTTGGGCCTGGCAGCCAACGGCCATGAATACTGATCCGGTGAGCGATATCGCTGGCCCGAAAACCGAGGCTGCTCGTCAGTCCCTGTCGGGCAAAACTTGCAACGCTACGGTCTGTCGGCCATGCGCTTGAGACTGTCGCCGATGCCCGTCAACAGGATAACGATCTCGATGAGGGCCCATTCCACCGTTCTGCTGTGAATTGGAATTCTCGCTGCGGTCTGAATGTTCTTCTGTTCAAGTTGTTCCAATTGAAAGTTCTTCAGCTGTTCAATGTCGATTGGCATCGGGAGTAGCTCCTTCCACGCGTAGTTTCGGCCGATCTCAATTCAAACGCCAGAATAAAAGCACTGTAAGGTGAGTGGCCCGGACTGGATCCGCAAGATTCCTTCTGGATACCTCACCTCAGATTTGTCGGGTGGGTCTTCTTTGACCCTGCCCGTTAACGCAACCAAACAGAGTAATGGGATTGGCATTGCTTCCAGTGGCGATTCGCGATTTCTAAGAGCGATCCGCTGCTCTAGCAGGATTCTTTCGACCTTTGAAAGTTTTTCCTGCGGCCTCGCCGGTTGCGCCGTCGGTCAGCAACCGTTTCGGACCGCTCACAAACGGATTTCCCGGCTCATAAAATCTCAACAGGTGATCCGCCGCGCGCGTTATTCCAATCCGTACAGTTTTGCCAATGGTCGCTGAGCGTCCCGTCTCTGTCGTACCCGAAGTTTTCCGTCTCACAACTTCGCCTAGCCAAAGTTTCCCTCTACTGCACAGATCCATCCCATCATGACCGCGGTCGATCTGAAATGCCGCCGCCAGCCGCCCCGGCCCGCGCGTCAAACCCAGCAGCTCGCCGCAGTTCCGGTGCTTCTTCATCAATTCGATGCCTTCCAGCGGTTCTACCGCGCGAATCAGTATCCCGCCCGCCGTCCCCGCCGCTTCGCCGCTGACGTTCAACATGAAATGCGCCCCGTAATTGAAGAAAACGTACGCATGCCCGGGCGCAAGATACATCGAACGAATCCGCGGTGTCGGCCCGCGAAAATGGTGCCCCGCGGGATCCCCCGGTGGATAAGCCTCGGTCTCCACGATGCGCCCGCACACGCGTCCCTGCGCAAACTTGCGCACCACCACCTTGCCGATCAGAAAACGCGCCAGCGAAATCGTATCGCTGGGCAGTTCGGATCGTCGCAAACGCCGGATGCGGTATTTTGTCGGAGAAGTGGAACTACCAGCAGAAATGGAACTGGAAAGGGTTTTTGCCGCCGTCTTCATGTGCTCCTGCTACTCGTGCGCGTCATCAACCGCGAAAGAATTCATGCCGCGCCAGGATCCGCAGGCTCGCTATTAAACAATCGCGCCAGCTCGGCGTGCTCCATCACCACCGCGGGATCCTTCTGTATCGCGTCGAAGTATCGTTTTTGAAATGCATCGCCCGATTCCGACGGCACAAATATTTTTCGCGCCATACCTATCGCGCTGCGCAAATCTTCCGCGGTTACCGGCACTTCACCCGCCAGCGTTTCATCCAGTCTGGCGACAAACTCCGAGATATTGTGCAGCCACCCGAACTGCTGGTGATCCAGCACCAGGCGGAACAATTCCCCGGTAGACACGTGCCCGTGCTCCCGTTCGTATTCCCGCCGTTCCATATCCAGCAAAGTTTTATGCAGCGTCAGCAGCGTCGTGCGCAGCCCCGTCAGCTTCCGCCGCTGCGGCGCGTCGTCGTGGCCCTGTGGTGAACCTGAAGAAGGATTTATGGTCATCGTTCCATTCCGTCTACTCGTGGTACCGCTGTTCGCCCACCGGTAGCGCGATGGGCAGCCGGTTTCCGGCCGGTGGCAGCGGGCAAGTCGCGAATGCCGTATACGCGCAAGGAGGATTTTCCAGGTGATTGAAATCCAGCTGCAGCTCCCCAGGCTGTGTCACGCCTCCGCTCGGCAATCCCGTGTACAAGAATCGGCTCGCTCCATACGTCGTCGAAGTGCTGGTCGTATCGCGCAGAATAAAAAAAAGCTTTGGCGGGTCGTCTTCCAGCACCGGCTCCAACCGGTACGTCGCCCCGGAAAGTTGGAATTCCGCTACGCCCGGCACCGGCGCCTCATACTTCGTCCCGGTCATATTCAGCAGGGTCGTCTTGTTCACCGGATTGTACGGGATCCATTTGGCCGTCACTCTATAGGCCGCATCAGGCTCGTACCACTTCAACCCGTGAAATTCTCGCAGAGCTTCCGATTTTGCGTCTTTCACCCGCAGCGCAAACCGCTCCGCCCGCCGGATCACGTACATGTTCACCGTCCCGATGGTCATGTGCACTGCGTGCTTGTCGTCGTCCGCATCGGTGCGCAATACCTGCGGCGTTGCGGGCGCCCCGGACACCAGAAGGTCTGGCGGAAATCCACCCGGCGGTGCAATCAGCCGAACGGTGTCGTCTTTCCATTGCAGGATTCCGAGATACCCACCCGGCGTTCCCGTCAGCCGGATCTTGTTGTCCGCCGCGGCGCCGAAAGAGTTATCGCCCGCCGCAAGCCATTCGAGGCCCGCCAGGGATAACCACCCGTCCGGTTTCTGCAACTCCGCGGCATGCCGCTCGCGCCATTCCAGAAGTTCCTGCTTCCAGGAGTCCGCCGTTTCGCTGTGCCGATCTCCAGCGGCCATATTCAGCACCACCAGCAAGGCCGCAACCGCACTCAAATCCGTCCATTGCATGCCAAAAGTATATCGCGAGACGTTCCTCGCCAGAAGTTAGCGTTCGCGAGAGATTTTTCAAACCAAGGTGCCTTCGCTATCGGCTATAGTTCCTCGGTCCCATCTGCATCGACGAGGAGAGCATGAAATTAGCCCGGTTTCTTCCATTCCTGCTTTTGGGCGCCGCCGTTTCTTCCGCGCTAGCGCAAGATTCTAGCGAGGCTGTAGCTCCTCAGGTCGACGCATACGTCGCCGCCGAAATCCAGCGCGAGAAAATACCCGGGCTGTCACTGGGCGTGATGCGCGATGAGAAACTGATTTATGCGCACGGCTATGGCTTGGCCAATGTCGAGCTCGACGTCCCCGTAAAGCCGGAAACCATTTTCCAGACTGGCTCAGTCGGAAAACAATTCACCGCCACCGCCGTCATGATGCTCGTGGAAGAAGGCAAAATCGCTCTGGATGACAGAATCTCCAAATATCTCCCCGAGTCCCCGGCGGCCTGGAAAGACATCACCATTCGCAATTTGCTCAACCACACCTCCGGGATCTACGACTACGGCTCGGACGACAGCACGCCGGCAAAAAAGTTGATCGATCTGCGGGTGGACTATACCGAAGATGAAATGGTCGGCCACTTTGCCACTCTCCCGCTCGATTTCCCGCCCGGTTCGAAATGGAGTTACAGCAATTCCGGCTACGTCATCCTCGGAGTTTTAATCCGCAAAGTCAGCGGCCAATTTTACGGCGATTTTCTGGAACAACGCGTCTTCCAGCCTTTGCATATGAACTCCACGCACGTTATCAGCGAGGAAAACATCGTGCCCCATCGCTCCGCCGGCTACCGCCTGGTAAAGGGTGAACTCAAAAATCAGGAATGGGTCTCGCCCAAGCTGAATACCACCGCCGATGGAGCGCTCTACACCAACGTTCTCGATATGGCCAAGTGGGACGCCGCGCTGACCGCCCAGTCACTGCTGAAGAAATTCAGCTACGAACAGATGTATACGCCCGTGCGCTTGAACGATGGCAAGACGTACGGCTACGGTTTTGGCTGGGGCATCTCCAATGCCAACGGCCATCCCATCCTCGAGCATTCCGGTTCCTGGCAGGGATTCACGATGGACTTTCTGCGCTATCCGCAAGACAAACTGAGCGTCGTGGTCTTCACCAACCTCGACAGCGAACACTCCCATCCCGGAAGAATCGCTCATGCGGTGGCCGCCTTGTATCTCCCGGAAGTCCGCACTCCGCCGCACGACGAGTGATCCGAACGCGGCAACGGCTCGCCACCTGGAAGTGTGGCGAGCCGTTATTCACCGAACTTTTGATCGTTTCTTATCCCTTTGTCACCACCAGGTTATTTTTCACCGCGAACACGTTGGGCACACCGTTCACCCGGATATTCGCCAGGTTCTTGTCGCCCTCGCTGTCCACCACGCCTTCCAGCGTCACCGTTCCGTTTTTCACGATAATGTGGATCGACGGTACTGCCGACTCGCTGTACCGCGACAATCCCGGTTCGCCAAAAATCGTCCGGTATACCGCACGGCGAATCTGATCGTCCATCGGCGACAACGGAAGAACTTCAATATTGTTCACCACCCGCCCGACACCTTCAAGGTTCTTGACTACCCCTTCGGCGTCGGATTTCAACGTCGGCCTCACCACTTGTCCTTCCAGCGTGACCGTATCTCCATCTACCTTGTACGCCAGATTGTCGAACACCGAATAGTAAGGCAGCATCACCAATTGATGCCGCACTTCGCGAACCAGGTTCTGCCGCGATTTCGGTTCGGTCTGTTTTTCATTCTTATCCTGGGCGTTCGCGTGGAACGGCGCCAAGCCAAGTCCTGCTCCCAGGATCAATGCTGCGGTTAAAATCGGGCCCACTTTCATCCTGCCTCCTCTATGCGCCACATGACAGTTACTTTATCGTCTACCCTGTTAGATTCAAGCTGCATATAAATGGGTGCAACACGGCTTAATCGCGGGCGATGTTACGATATGACTGTGTATTTTGCACTCATTCCCACAGTTAAAAAACCCGCGGCAGCAGCGAAAGTTGCGAGCGGCCCCGGCGCGACGGCATGCTGCTGATCGCTCATCGCGGAGCCTCCGGTCACGCGCCCGAAAACACTTTGGCCGCTTTCAAGAAAGCCGTTACCCTTGGCGCCACTTTCATCGAAACCGACCTGCAGTTAACGCGCGATGCCCGCCTTGTAGCCGTTCACGATGAAACTGTAAATCGCACCACCAACGGAAAAGGCGCCGTGCACGACATGACGCTCGCCGAGTTGCGCCGCCTCGATGCCGGCTCCTGGTTCGGCAGCGAGTTTACCGGCGAGCGCCTGCCCACTCTCGATGAAATTCTTGAGTTCGCCAAAAAGTACGACGTGGTTTTTTATTTAGAGCTGAAGCCCGGCGGCTCCTGGGGCGGCGAACACGCTCTCATTTCCAGCTTGCGTGAATCCGGCCAGATCGCCCGCACCGTGGTGATTTCCTTCGACGCCGGCGTCATCGCCACCGTTCGAACAATTGAGCCCATTCTGATGACCGCCCTGCTCTACGATGGCAGCATCGAAAAGCCTCTCGATCGCGCCCTGGAAGTGGGAGCGCGTCAGTTGGCCATTCGCGCCGACCTGGTCACTCCCTGGCTGCTTACCGCCGCGCGAAAAAAAGATCTACAGGTCGTCTGCTGGACCGTAAACCATGCCGCCCACATGCGCCTGCTGATGTCCGCCGGAATCGACGGCATCATGAGCGATTATCCTGATCGCCTCGTCGCCGCCGACAAAAAAGCCAAACGCAAACCCTGACCTTGCGCGAATCGGCACTTCTGCCCCAACTGATTTTGGCGCCCAATCTCCCATACAAGTCATTCCGAAGCCCGCCGTCTTCTGGCGGGTGAGGAATCTGCTGTTTGAATCCGTCGCTACAAACCCAACGTCCCAGTCGCAAATTATTTTCTTCGCGCAGACGAACCCAACGCCCCATACAACCGCGCCAAATCAACAATGGCAATCTGCTCGGCCCGCACGTCTCCGCTCAACCCCAGCGCAGCAATCGCCGCGCGAATCCGCTCCTGCTCCCAGTTGTCCCGCAGATTATTCACCAACGTCTTCCGCTTCTTTGCAAAACACAATTTCACAAACTCCAAAAACGCGCCTTCGTGGCCGCTCAACTCCAACGCCGCCCACTCTCCCGGCAGCCGCAGCGTAACCAGCGTCGACCCCACTTCCGGCGGAGGACTAAACGCCGCCCGCGGTATCTCCAGCACCAGTTCCGCCCGCGCGTTCAGTTGTGTGGCCACCGATAAATATCCGTACGCCTTGCTGCCTGGCGCAGCCGCCATCCGTTCCGCTACCTCCGTCTGTACCACTACGTGTATCTCGTCAATCCATTCCGCGTATTCAAACAACCGGTGCAAAATCGGAGAGGTAATGTAATACGGCAGGCTCCCGTAAACCCGCATCCTGCGCCCCTTGGCTACTGCGCGCAGATCGCTCTCCAGAATGTCCCCCTGCAGCACCTCAATATTGGGATATTTTTTTTCGAGCCGCCTGAGAGTTCCGATCAACGCTTCGTCCAGTTCAACCGCATGCACCGGTGCGCCGCTGCGCGCCAGGTATTCCGTCATCTCCCCGTGTCCCGGACCGATTTCAATCCAGCAGTAATCCGCATCCACGCCGGCAGTCCGCACTTCGCCGGCGGGCGCTGCCCGAATCGCCCGCGCGATCTCCTCGCGCCAGTAAAAATCTGCAAGAAAATGTTGCCCCAAATGTTGACGAACCATCGATATACAGTGTAGCAACTCGCTGTTATTGTATGGACCTTTGACCGCGGGGCAGGGAACCGGATACCGTAAAATAGTCACGTAGCAAGCCCGGTTCGGCCCGCGTTCGCGCTCCTGTGAAACCACTTTGAGAATACTTTTCGCCGCATCCGAAGGCCTGCCGTTTTCAAAGACCGGCGGCCTCGCCGACGTCGTCGAAGCGCTGCCCAATGCTCTTGCCTCTCAGGGCCACGAAGTCGCCATTGTTCTCCCTCGCTATCGCGGCACAAAAACCGCCGCCGTGGTCATGCCCAGCGTCACCATTCCTATGGGCGGCCGCCTCCGCTTTCCTTCCATCGCCGAGGGCATCATCCTCAACGGGGTGCGCTATTTTTTTGTCGACGACCCCGCCTATTTCGACCGCGACGGAATCTACGGCAACAGCGCCGGAGATTTTCCCGATAATGCCGAGCGCTACAGCGAATTCTGCCGCGCGGTCATCGAAATCGCCAAACATGTCTGGCCCACCGACATCATTCATTGCCACGATTGGCAGACCGCCCTGGTTCCCGTACTTTTGCGTTCCTCCTACGCAAACGATCCGCTGGTTAAAGACATTCCGGTCATCTTCACCATCCACAATCTTGGCTATCAGGGCCATTTTCCAGCCGCGGTCCTCGACCGCGCCGGCATTCCTCTTGAGGTCTACCATCCCGCGGGCCTCGAGTTTTACGGCATCGTCAATTTTCTGAAAGGCGGCCTGGTCTATTCCGACTACTTGACTACCGTCAGCAAAAAATATGCTGAAGAAATCAAAACTCCTGAATTCGGCCACGCCCTCGATGGCGTTGTCCGCAGCCGTGGCGACCGCGTCATCGGTATTCTCAACGGCGTCGACTACACCGTGTGGAATCCCGACAAAGACAAATTCATCGCCACCAGATATTCCGTGAAAGATCTCACCGGTAAGCAGGCGTGCAAGAAAGAACTTCTCGAAATCTACGGCCTTTCGCCCGAACATCAGTCGCGCCCGCTGCTCGGAATCGTTTCCCGCTTCGCCGATCAAAAAGGCTTCGACCTCATCGCCGCCGTTGCCAACGAGCTCATGCAGGAAGATTTGATCCTCACCGTCCTGGGCACTGGC
>JBBSFG010000027.1:0-20476 GCA_038238965.1 Candidatus Acidiferrales bacterium
CTAGAGCTTTGGTCCGTCATTTTCACTCGATAGCTTGTCGAGCAATGGGGGTAGAACATCGTCCGTCACGTGACGAACGAATTGGTCTATCGTGCCGAACGCTTTCTTGCAGAGAGGACAGCCGGGAACCGTGACGCGGTGATTTGGGTCAACGAACGAGCTAAGACTGTGCCTCTGTTTCTGAAATCAGGTAAGGTCGGATGTCCTTCCCCAGTTGTTACATTATAATCGTCGCGACGAGCCTCTCCGAAGATCGTTGGGATGCCTCTGCGCGCAATATAGACCATGCGATGTTCTAACCTCTCGTGAATTCGTTGGCACCAAAACAGGGCGAGCCGCCAGCCGCTACAATTCTCGCTACACCGGCCGCCGCGAACAATCGCACGAGGAGCTGTAAGTAATAGAAATTAGTGGTGAACCGGGCGAACCTGCAACCCGCTGTGCTCTGCTAACGAATCGGTCGGATCATAATAAAGTAGCTCACTATCAGTCCAACGCCCAGTAGCAGGAGTGCCCCCGGTTCCGACGTCGAGACAGGCGCGACAATCGCTGTGCCAAGGCTGAAATTTTGATGGGACACGCACTCAGAACACAGGAAGAAGAGGTCTGTCACATAGGTGCCGGGGATGCTGGCTAAATCGGGAATTAGACCGCCGTGGATTCCGTAGTCTAGTGCGAATAAGTCAGTGCCGGCCGCATTGGAGAAATCCAAAAAGCGGATTGCTCCAGAGTTGTCAAACTGGCTCTCGATAGGCGTGCTCGAAATAATTGACTGCAACGCCGTTGTAGTGACTACAAAATCTGAGAGGACTTGCGTTGTGGTGTCCCAATCAAATGTAACTCCCACGGTTGGGGCGCCGGGAACGAAAACACCATTAACTATGGTCCCTGATCCGAACGAGACGGGCAGCATTGCTACCGATACGATGTTGTCTGCTTTTGCTCCCGCGGCAAAACACAACATTGCGACCAATACGACACTGCGTATCATGGCGCTCCACTTTAGGCGGGGGACCATGTTGGTGTAACAAAAAGCCCGGTCAGTGTCAATAACATCGCATCTTCCTACGCATGCAATCGACTCTTGCTGTCTTGGAGAGATGCCGGTTCATAAGTAAAGCGAAAAATTGTGACGTACTTTGTGACGTAACCTAGCCATGCTCGCCGCTGCAACTGCGCCCGATTGGGTACAAGGCAGTGCCACTATTTTCATCCACACATTGGGGCTTTCAGTACACAGGGGTTGTTACTACCTGCTATTCCTTCTCATTCTTCTTCTCTTGCTCCAACTCCGGTTTCTAAATTTGCAAGCAGGGGGTCACCGGTTCGATCCCGGTCACGTCCACCATTTTCCCTTAAAAAAAGAGAACATTTCTTACTTCGAACACGGTCTCAATCGTCTTCGTTTTACCGGCGTTTTATCCTCATGCATGCGACACCGGCGGTTATACTCAATACTGTTCCTACCAGTATATAGGATGCGTCACATCCCAGTACAAAACGAGCCTTCCGGAAAAGCCCGGGTTTAAGTCCCTCACTCTCCTCGAGAATTGTTATTCCCCATATTTCCAAGTACTTCCAAAATCAAAACTGGCGGACTGCTGGCCGGGCTAATAATTTTGCTTAGGTGTGTTCGTACACGATTTCGTAGCGAGATTGTCGCTGCTAAACTTTTGCACCTTTTGGTGCGAGTGGAAGGCGGTTGAGGCGTTTTCCAGTAGCGTCGAAGATGGCGTTGCCGATGGCCGGCGCGATGGCCATGATGGGCGTTTCTCCCGCGCCGGCGGGAATAATGTCTTTGCGATCGAGCAGGATGGCTTCGATTTGCGGCACGTCGCGGAAACGCGGCACGCGATAGCTGGCGAAGTGAGGATTGCCGATACGGCCATTCTCAAATTCGATGGCTTCGAATAGCGCTCCGCCGAGGCCCTGAATGATGGCGCCGACAACCTGATTGCGCAGGCCGTCGGGATTCACGATGGCTCCGCATTCGAACGCTTCTACCACCCGCACTACTTTCACGGCGTCGCTGCCGGGATCGACAAAAATTTCAGCGCACGTGGCTACATAACTTCCCTTCTCGTTCCCGATGGCCAGGCCGAATCCTTGACCGGCGCGAGCTTTCTTGACAGGCCAGCCAAAGGATTTCGCGGCTGCCTGCAAAACGGCGCGATGCCGCTCGTTGGATAAATTGTTCAGCCGAAACTCCAGCGGATCTATTTGCGCCAACCGAGCGAGCGCGTCTATGTGCGTTTCGCGGGCGAAATGATTTGCGGTTGCCGCCAGTCCGCGATAGGAACCGCTGCGCAACACCAGTGGAACTGCAAAGTACGCAGCGCGCTGGTTGGCGACCACGTAAGGAGTTTCTATGCCGGATAGGCCAGCGTGGTAATTGTCGAATTCCCAGGCGCTAAGTTTGCCGGCTTCGTCGATGGCGCTCTTTATTTCGATCAGGCCGGCGGGCCGAAAGTACGCCCAGGTGAATTCTTCTTCGCGAGTCCACACTACTTTGACGGGGTGCTTGGCCGCGCGAGCCAGTCGGGTCGCCTCGAGCGCGGCATCACTGGTGTGCTTGCCACCATAGGCAGAGCCCATGTCAGGCACGATCACGCGGACGTCGCTTTCGGGAATATGAAACACGGCGGCCAGTTCGTCGCGGACCGCGAAGGGTCGCTGGGTGCCGGTCCATACCGTTAATTTCCCATCGGCAAGTTGCGCAACGGCCGCACGAGGCTCAAGCGGCGCGTGGGCGATGTATT
Source organism: Candidatus Acidiferrales bacterium (assembly GCA_038238965.1). GTDB lineage: Bacteria > Acidobacteriota > Terriglobia > Acidiferrales > UBA7541 > Acidiferrum. Next base: position 2,760 of record JBBSFG010000027.1, read on the forward strand.
CGACGGTGTAGCTCGCGTCCAGGCGATGTTTTGCGCGGGCATAGCCATCGCTCAGCGAACCCTCTTTCACGGGATTAGGTTTGTCGGGGACCACTACGCCGTTTTGTTTCAGGTACGAAAATATTTCGCGATTGGAAATCTGCGGAACTTCCTTCCACTGCACTTTAACAGCGGAGAGGGCTTCCGCAGCTTCGTGAACTGTTGGCGCAGCGGCACCGATAAAATCTCCGTCGCGCACGAGGATAGCCTGGGGGTTGGATTTCGCGGCGCTGTCGTCGTATGACGTTACTGTGGCCCCAAAAGAAGGTGGGCGAAGCACTTTGCCGTGCAACATCCCCGGCAACGTCATATCCGGAGTGTACTGATGGGCTCCGGTCACAAAGCTGCGAGCATTTACTTTCGGGATTTCTTTGCCCGCAATGGTCCATTGCGCTGCGGGTGTAGTGGGATCTTCCGCGGGCATTACTTGGGCAAGAGTCTTGCCTTGTGCAAGCTCGGAGTATCGGAGTGAACGGCCCGAGGCCGGATCGGTGATCTTGCCATCCGCAGCGTTTAGGCCGGCGACAGGGACATCCCACTTCCTGGCGGCCTCCGTGATCAGCAACTGACGTCCGGCGCAGGCCGCGCGACGCAGTTGCGGCGTCATCGATGGAGTGGAGCGACTGCCGAATGTTCCAGCGTCGAACGGAGTCAGCGATGTGTCTCCGGTGATCATCCGTACGCTTTCGAATGGGACCCGCAATTCATCGGCGATGGTTTGCGCCAACGAGGTGCGAATGTTCTGGCCAATCTCGGCCTTGCCTGTGAACCCGGTTACGTTGCCATCTTCTCCGATGTGCAGCCAGGCGCTGATATTTTCGGGCAGGTCTTCTTTATGGAAGGATTTGGATTGCGGCGCGGTTTCTTGCGCGGCGAAAATATCTTTTGATACCGAAAAGATGGCAATACCGGCGCCAAGCAGGCGGAAAAAATCACGGCGTGCCAGTTCGAATTGATGAATGGGCCGCTCGCTGAACTCGAAGCGGTCTGGTTCAGACGGGAGGAAAGCGGCGCGGCGGCTCATTGGCGCGGCCCCGAAATGACTTTCGCGGCGTTCAATACCGCGTCCACAATTCGCGGGTGCGTGCCGCAGCGGCAAATGTTGCCCTGTAGATTCTGGACGATGTCTTCGCGGGTGGGACGCGGATTATTTTTGAGCAAGCCGACAGAGCTCATGATCATTCCGGAAGTGCAATACGCGCACTGGAAGGCTCCGGCATCCAGAAAGGCCTGCTGCACGGGGTGCAGCTTCCCATTTTTCTCCAGGCCTTCGATGGTGGTGACGGGCCGGCCGGCCGCGGCGCTCACTGGAATCTGGCAGGAACGGCGTGGCGCGCCGCCAAGAAGCACCGTGCAAGCTCCGCACTGACCTTCGCCGCAACCATATTTTGTTCCGGTGAATCCGAGCTCGTCGCGAAGTACGTAGAGCAGCGGAGTATCAGCAGGATATTTGACGGCACGAAGTTTGCCGTTCACTTCAATTTCTAATGGCTTGGACATGACTTAATTCTCGCTCAGATGTGCCGCCACTTCCACCGATGTGCCGGGTGCAATCATCGCTTGTGGCAAGTCTCGCACGCGGTCTTGGCGTGATTCATTTCGTGACAGGTCAAGCAGCTGTACATGGTGACCACGCTGGTGACCTCCGACATAGCGGAGAGTTGCGCCACGTCGCCATGGCAGGCTTCGCATTTTACGCCGGCGGTCAGGTGCGCACGATGATCCCAGGAGACGCCCGGCAAAACTTTGTATACACGAACCCAGGGGATCTCTTGCTTGGAGGCAGAAAACGTCGCGAGCTTTTGTATGGCGGGCTTTTCCTTGGCGATGGTGATGTGGCACTGCATGCACTTCGCCGTGGCGGGAAACGTCATGAGCTTTCCAGGTTCGGGGTTGGTATGGCAGTCCTTGCACTGCAATCCAAAAGCCAAGTGCTGTTTGTGGCTGTAGGGAATTGGTTGTTCCGGGGCGGGATGCGGGCTCAAGTTATCGGGCACTTTGAATTTGACGATGCGCGCGCCGGGTGGAAGTGCTGATTTCGTTTTGGAGGGGGTTGCGCGACTAGAAGTAGCTGGGGTCTTTATGGCATCGGGGTCAGCTTGTTGCGCCGAGCCGCGAGTGCTGAAGAACAACAAAGCTGTGGAGATGAGCACCGCCCCCAGGAGCATCAGCGTTCTACTCTTTCGCAACACGGGCCCTCCGCTGGTTTAACTATTGCTGACGTCCGTTAGTGTTTCTACCGTACTCCAACGACTCGATCTGATCGGGTCCATACCGCACTTCGAGCGCTCAAGATTTCTTCAAAACTTCTTCGATGCTGGTGCCGAAATCCTTCAACATGACCATGGCGGCGTTTCTTCCCGGACCGGCAGTAACCGAGCCGCCAGGATGGGTTGTTGCTCCTGTTTGATAAAGGCCGGGGATGGGCATGTTGTGGTGAGCCCAGCCGGGCATGGGCCGCATGGCGCCGGTTTGCGATCCGGTTTGCGCGCCGGCATGAGCGCTGCCGTGCCAGAAATGCGGATTCATGCGCTCCATATCCAAAGGACTTTCAATGAAGCGCGCGAGGATTTTATCGTCGGTCAAATTCGGAGCGAAGCGCCGGAGGAATTTTAGATTGGCGTCGGAAACGTCTTTCTTGATTTTGTCCCAGTGCTCCGGACCTTCTTTTAACTCGTAAGGCTGCCAGCCGACTACTTTGAAACTGTGCATCCCCGCGGGAGTGCGCGAGGGATCCGCGGAGCTGCAACAGATCACCTGCAGCGGAGGATCTTTCAGATTCACAACGCCGCTGGCGTCGTCGTAACCAAATCGCAAAGCGCGATCGGAGCTGACCAGAATACCGGCTTCGCATGGCGCCACCGTTCCGCCGTCGCCTTTGAATTTCGGGGCTTCGCTGGCGGCATAGTGGGTGACAAACATGGCGTTTTCCGCTTGCCAGGTGTCCACGCCGTCCACAAAATCCTGGCCCCAAAGTTCGCGCGGAGCCATATCTACCAGATGCTTAATGTGGATAGTTGAAACGACCGCCTTTTCCGCGCGGTAACTGCTGCCATCGCTACATTCCACGCCGACACATTTTCCATTTTCGATGATGAGTTGCTTCACCCACTTGTTGGTGAGCAGGACCCCATGGTTCGCTTCAATCACGCGCGAAAGAGCCTGCGTCAGCGCGCCGGAGCCGCCCTTAGGTATCGGGCGTCCGGAATGTTGTTGACGCGCGGTAGCATAGGCTAAGCGGCCGGTGCCGGGCGCGTCCGGCGGTTCAGAAGCCAGATGCGACATATACAACATGAAGACGCGGGTGTGTTCATCTTCAAAGGTGTCGCGAATAATTTCCCAGGCGGACATGGCCAGCCGGCGTTGCCAGAGTTTGCCGCGCGGCTGAGCGGCGAGCTGATCATTCAGTGGCTTGCCAAAACCGATAGGAGCGAAAGTGGCGTTCATTAGTGTTGGCTTGATGGCATCAAATTCGGCGAGCATTTTGCGGTAAGCATCCGCGTCTTTTTTTGAAAATTTTGCGAACTCCGCGCAGGTGCGGTCCAGATCGCGCCATTGCGTCAGATAGCTTCCATCGGGAAACGGAATGTGGAAGACAGGATCGGGATCGATGTATTCCAGACCGAAGTCGGCGAGACGCAACTCGTTGTTGCGTATCATCGGATTATCCATCATGAAGGTGTGCGCGGAGGAGCAAACGTCATCGTGAAAACCTTTGAGCATCAACTCGGCAGTTTTTACTCCGCCGCCGATCATTGGGCGGCCCTCCAGGACCAGGCATCGGTACCCGGCCTTCGCGAGGTATGCGGTGGTGACCAAACTGTTGTGGCCGCCGCCGGCAACAACTATGTCGAACTTGTCGGTTGAAGATGCTTGTTGCTGAGGGGCGCTGGTAAAGCCCATGTGGGAAACTGCGAGAGGCGCCAGGGCTGCGGACTTTACGAAACTTCTTCGCGAAAGATTGCTCATCGGACCTCACTTGCTGCGGGTCGCAAGTTGCGAGGCAGCCGTGTTCGGGCGTTGCGTATCGAGAAAAAACCGGCCAGCCTGGTGCTGGTTTGCGTTCCGTAAATGGTCTGGTTACTGTGCCACCATTGCCCACGCTCGTCAAGAAGCCTATTCATTGCAAAGGATTGCCGTTCGTGCTTAGATACCCCGGTCCCGTGAAGCGGTATGGTGACCAGACCGCGTTCAGGGGCAGGGGGTCACATGAGACTTTCGCGCTACGCGGTCATCAACCGATCAAAATTGCTGACGTCGATTTTTGTTGCGCTGACGTGTTTTAGCGCCGCAACTGTAGCTGCGGTCTTGGAGAGCCCTTCGCCGGAAAGCGCACGGTCCGCCGACGACGCGCTCATCCGCAGCTTAAACGGTGGTGAACCAGCTGCGGCGGATAAATTCCTGGACGCGGAGTTCACGTTCACCGATCGTCATGGCAAGACACTCGGGAAATCTCAAATCGCACCGAGTCTCAAGGATTTAGCTCGCAGCAGCGATTCCGCGCTGCAAGTTTATGACGCGGGGCAAGTGTTCTTAATACGCGGAGAGCATCGCGTCTCCGCCGAGAATGCCACGGTGCGATTTGTCCGCGTGTGGGTGAAACGTCCGCAAGCGTGGCAATTGCTCGTGTATCACGAAACCACTAAAGCGGAAAAAAATCCCGCGAAGCGCAGTGGATTTGGTTCACCGAGTAATGGCGCGGAGGTAGCGTGCGAAAACCCCTGCAAGACGGTTCCGTACCGGCCGGAAGGCGCGAAGGAGCAGGAAGTGGTGAAGATGTGGCAAGCGGTGGAGCGCACGGTGCTCACGAACGACGTCGAAGCCTGGATTCCGAATTTTACAGATGATTTTCTCTTTGTCACACCCGACGGGGGGACGCCGCTGAACCGGGCCGACCGGGTGGCCATGATCACGGAATTACGACGCACCAATACCACGTTAATTCCGGCTGAAGTGGTTTCCATGAAAGTTTGGGTGTTCGGCGATGCCGCGGTGATGCGCTCAGAACACAAGCCAGCGCACGGGCGGGTGTTGCATGTGACTCGCTTTTTGGAAAAGCACGACAGTCACTGGCAGATCGCCTTTGGGCAACAAACCACCGTGGAATAGCGAGATTCGCTTCAGGATTTTTTGGATACCACTTCTTCGATACTAGTCCCGAAGTCTTTCAACATCACGGTTGCGGCGTTTCTACCAGGACCGCCGGTCACGGAACCACCGGGATGGGTCGTGGCTCCGGTTTGATACAGCCCCTGAATAGGCATGCGATGCTGCGCCCATCCGGGCATGGGACGCATGGCGCCGGTTTGCGCGATGCTGGATCCTCCGGCGTGGCAACTGCCGTGCCAGTTGTGCGGATTCATGCGCTCAAGGTCGAGCGGGCTTTCGATGATGTGCGCCAAAACTTTGTCATCGGTTAAATTGGTCGCGAAGCGCTGCAAATATTTTAGATTCGCGTCCGAAACTTTTTGCTTGATGGCATCCCAATGCAGTGGTCCTTCTTTCAAGGCGTAGGGCTGGTAGGCCACGATTTTCACGGTGTGCATGCCTTCAGGCGCGCGCGAAGGGTCCGCGACGCTGCAACAGATTACGTGCATGGGAGGATCGTCGGTGTTGACTACGCCGGAAGCGTAGTCAACGCTCATGCGCAGGGCACGGTCCGCGCTGGGCATGAACCCGGAATGCACTGGCGACAATATGCCTGCGCTGGTGGGATATTTCGGCGGTTCCTTCATTGCGTAGTTGGTGGCGAAAAGCGTCAAGCCCGCTTCCCAGGTTTCCACGCCATCCATAAAATCCTGTCCCCATAATTCCACCGGAGCCATATCCACCAACTGCTTGATGTGAATGGTGGACAGCACTGCCTTGCCGGCACGATAAGAACTGCCGTCGGCGCATTGGACACCGAGGCATTTACCATTTTCGACGATCAGCGATTTAATCCATTTATTGGTGATGATTGTGCCGTGGTGCGCTTCTATCAGGCGGCACAACGCTTCGGTCAGCGCGCCTGAGCCCCCTTTTGGAAGGGGTCGACTTTCTCTTTGCTGATGCAGCGGAATGTAAGCGGCGCGCGCGCTTCCGGGATCCTGAACGGGTTGTAATGCGTGCGGGCAGCCCATCATGAATGCGCGGCAGTGATCATCCTCGAAGGTGTCGCGCAAAATCTCCCACGCGGACATTGCCAGACGCCGCTGCCAAAGTTTCCCCTGAGGATGGGCGGCGAGCCGGTCGTTCAGCGACTTTCCAAAGCCGATGGGTGTGAACGCGATATCGGTAAGGATGGGCCGCACGGTTTCGTATTCCGTGATGAAGCGGCGGTAAGCGGCGCCATCTTTTTTTGAAAACTTTGCGAATTCGCCGCAAGTGCGATCGAGGTCGCGCCACTGGGTTAAGTACGTGCCATCCGGAAAAGGCATGTGAAATACAGGATCGGGGAAAATATATTCAAGGCCGTAATCGCCGAGCTTCAATTCGTCATTTCGCAGAACCGGATTGGCATGGATGCCGTTGTGCGCGGAAGAGCACACATCATGAGTGAAGCCGCGCAGCGTGAGTTGCGCGCTCTTCACTCCGCCGCCGGCGACGGGACGGCCTTCCAAGACTACACAGCGGAATCCTGCTTTCGCCAGATAGGCCGCCGCCAAAAGGCTGTTATGGCCTGCGCCCGCCACCACGACATCGAATTGATCAGCCACCTTGAGTCCACTCCGTTGATAAGCGTTAGTCGAGCTGAGCTGCGAGATTTTGCTGCAGAGCTGGCGCGTCAACTTCCTTTTCCCAGCGCGACACCACTACGGCGGCTACTCCGTTGCCGATCATGTTGACCAGGGCGCGCGCGGTTCTCATAAACCGGTCGATACCAAGAAGCAACGCCATGCCCGCGACGGGGATTGTGGGAATCACCGTCAAGGTAGCCACCAGCGCAATGAACGCCGCGCCCTGCACGCCACTCGCACCCTTGGATGTGAGCGTGGCCACTTTGAAAATCGTTAGTTGCTGCCCCAGCGTAAGATGCGTGTTAGTGGCTTGCGCGACGAAAAGCGCCGCGAGCGTCATATACATGCTGGTGCCGTCGGTGTTGAAGGTGTAGCCCGTGGGAAGCACCAGTCCCACTAAACCTTTCGAGCAACCCAGGCGCTCCATTTTTTCCATTAAGGTGGGCAAGGCGGCTTCGGAGGAAGCTACACCGGTGACGATCAGAATTTCTTCCTTGATATATCGAAGAAATTTGAAAATGCTGAAACCGGCCAATCGCGCGATAGTGCCCAGGATCACCGTAACAAATAGAATGCACGTCAAATAAAATATGCCGATTAACTTCGCCAAGAATCCAAGCGCAGCTATCCCATATTTGCCGACCGTAAACGCCATGGCCCCGAAGGCGCCGAGGGGTGCGAAGCGCATGACAATGCTGACCACACCAAAAACCGCTTGCATCAAGCTCGAAAGGAAATCCAACAACGGCTTGCATCGTTGTCCCCCGATGGACAATGCAAACCCGAACAGCACGGAAACAAACAGCACCTGCAGGATGTCGCCTTTCGCGAACGCGTCGGTGACCGTGGTGGGAATAATATGCAACACAAAATCCGATACGCTTTGCGCCTTGGCTTGGCCGGCGTAGTCAGCCACCGCCTTGGGATCGAGCGTCGCAGCGTTTATGTTCCAACCGCTTCCCGGGTGCACGACGTTACCCACGATCAAGCCGATCAGCAGCGCGAGAGTAGAGACCGTTTCGAAATAAAGCAGAGCTTTTCCGCCGACGCGGCCGACCTTCCTCATGCTCTCCATGCCGGCAATACCGGTCACCACGGTGCAGAAAATAACCAGCGTGATGATCATGGTGATCAGGCGGATAAATGCATCGCCCGGCGGCTTGAAGGCAACCGCTTTTGCAGGACTCAAGTAACCGAACAAGATGGCAATGGCGATGGCGGCCAGAACTTGGAAGGACAAGTCCGCGTACAGCGGTTTTTTGCGGGGAACCGAAACCGCGATGGTCATAGGGGAGGACTGCCGGCACGGGGAGGTGAACAAAAACGAATGGACCTCTCACGTAAATCGGAATTGAATTTCACCGATATGTTCACGCGAGCCAACCGTCCGGTTTCTGAATGGCCTCGGCCACGGTGTTCAGGAATTCGGCGGCACGCGCGCCATCCACGACGCGATGATCGCTCGATAACGTCATGGTCATCATTGGTCTGACGGCAGGTTTGCCAGCAGCAGCGACAACGCGGTCGGCTATGGCTCCGACTGCCAGCGTCGCAGCCTGGGGCGGCGTGATGATGGCTACGAAAGCGTCCACTTTATACATTCCCAGATTTGAGATGGTGAAGGTGCCGCCGGAAATATCGGCGGGACGCAACTTATTGGCACGCGCCCGCTCGGTTAGTTCGTGACGCTGGGTGGAAATTTCGCTGAGGTTCGCGGAATTTGCTTTGTGAATTACTGCGCCGACGACGCCGTCTTTCACAGCCATCGCCAAGCTGATGTTTATTTCGGTGTTTTGCCGGACGCCCGCGCCGGACCAACTCGCGTTCATCGCCGGATGCTTGGCGAGGGCGCGAGCCACCAGCGCGACTAACAAATCGGAGACGGTCAAGCGCACACCAGCGTTTTTTTCTCCCGAAGGCCCGAGGCGCTTTTGCGCGCCGAGCAAGTCGCTGCAGTCTACTTCACGCGTCAGAAAAAAATGTGGAACGGTGGTCCAGCTTTGCGTGGTGCGCTCGGCCATCAAGCGCGCAATCTGGGATAGAGGCTCTCCCGCGGAAGCGGCGTTCGGAGTTTCCGCGCTGAGGGACGAAGATGCGGGTGAACTTTTAGATTGGGCGGCGGCCGCTTGAACATCTTCAGCAGTGATCGTTCCATCCGGGCCGGTTCCAGTCAGTGCGCTGGCGTCAACGCCCAACTCTTTCGCAAGACGGCGAGCCTTCGGAGAAATTTGAATGGCGGCAGCGCCCAATATTGGCGGACTCTTTGTTGCCGCGATGGAGCGCTCCGATGCGGCTGGTGCTGAAGTGGCCCTCGCGGACGGCGCGGCCGCCGCTTTCTGCGCTGGCGGTTTCTCTCCGGCGGCGACAAGCCACGCGATGGTCACGCCTACAGGAATAACCGCACCGACCTGAGCGGTGATTTCAGCGAGTGTGCCATCGCCAGGCGCTTCAATTTCCACCACTGCTTTATCGGTTTCGATTTCCAGCAGCGGCTCACCTTTTTTTACGGTGTCGCCTTCCTTCTTGTGCCACGCCAAAACTTTTCCGGTTTCCTGCGCCATTTCGAGCGCCGGCATCACCACACTGATAGCCATAATATTATGTAAGCAGCCCGGGACTCAGCTAGTCCGCAGCGGCAACACCCTCCTGTCTGGCGCTGGCTTTCACCATGTCTACGACCTGCTTGCTCGGTGCTGCCTCATGCTCGCGCGTGGTAGCCAGTGGGCCATCCACAGTGTGATAATGCGCGCCGGCCACCATTAATTTTTCCGCAGGAAAACGGGTGATCACTTCGTGGCCGGTGGCGGTAACCACAATTTCTTCCTCGATGCGCGCGGCGCTCCAGCCATCCTTGGAGGGCCAGAACGTTTCCAGCGCAAAAACCATCCCGGGTTTTATTTCGTGAGAGTGCTCCAGCGAAACCATGCGGCTGATCACCGGCTTTTCCCAGATGGCCAGGCCTATGCCGTGCCCGAACTGTAGAGCGAACGCGGCTTCTTCATCGGGAAAACCGAATTCCTGCGCTTTGGGCCATACGGAGGCGATCTCCGCAGTGGTGCGTCCCGGCTGAATCAGCGAAATGGCGGCATCCAGATAATCGCGGCAACGTTTGTAAGCGTCGATCATGGCGTGCGACGCGTACCCGATGGTGAAGCAGCGGTAATAGCAGGTGCGGTAACCCATGTAGGAATGCAAAATGTCGTAGTACACCGGATCGCCAGGGCGCAGCACGCGATCGGAAAAAACGTGCGGGTGCGGATTGCAACGTTCCCCGGAAATAGCATTCACCGCTTCCACATATTCGGAGCCCAGGTCATATAAAACTTTGCTGGCTAAACCCACGGCCTGGTTTTCGCTCATGCCCGGCTTCATGGCGCGATACAACTCGTCATACGCGGCATCCACCATCATGGCGGAGTGATTCAGCAAAGAAATTTCGTCCTGCGTCTTGATGACGCGCGCGTCGGACATCAATTGCTGTCCATCCACAATAGTGATGCCTTCTTTTTGCAGCGCGAATAGAATGGGTGGTTCCACCACGTCGATTCCGAGTGGTTCCTTGTGCAGCCCGCGCATTTCCAGCTCAACTTTTATTTTCTTGGCGACATTTTCGGCGCGGCCCATCTCCGGTGACATGGCTCCACGCAGCAATGGAATTCCCGGCCGGGAGCGCTCGCCGAGCCAGGGGCAATTCTGCTGGTGGTGGCGGGCGGCGGAGCCAAAATCCCACAAAATCGGCTCATCATTTTGCGGCAACAAAGCGAAGCGGCTGATTTTATCCTGAGCCCAACTGCCAATGTGCGTGGAGGTGAGATAGCGTACGTTGTTCATGTCGAAGCACAACAGGGCGCCCATCTCGGATTTGGCGAGAAGGTCTTTGGCGCGCGCCAACCGCTCAGTGCGCAACCGTTCGAAATTGATCCTGTTTTCCCAATCTACGGCCATCGGCCCATACGTTTTCAACGCCACGATCGGCCTCCTGTCCTTCTGACTATTACGCTTTGCCGCAAAGCTTGCGCGCGGCCTCGAAAACCGTTTGCTCGGTGGGGACGGTCACATCTTCCAATGGAGGTGAGAACGGAATGGGAACGTGCATCGCACCCATGCGCTTCACCGGCGCTTCCAGATTGAAGAAGGCTCCTTCGGCGATTACCGAAGCAATTTCCGCGGTCACGCCGTAACGACCATAGCCCTCGTCGACAACGATGGCACGTGAAGTTTTCTTCGCCGACGCAATTAGAGTGGCCTCATCCAGCGGCCAAGTGGTGCGTGGATCAATGACTTCCGCGCTGATGCCGATTTCTTCGAGCAAAGCGGCCGCGCCCAACGCCACTTGCACCATGCTGCTGGTGCCCACGATGGTGATATCTTCACCTTCGCGCTTGATATCCGCCAGGCCAAACGGGATGGCGTACTCTCCCTCAGGCACCGGGCCCTTCATCTTGTACATCATCTTGTCTTCAAAAAAGATCACCGGGTTATCGTCGCGGATCGCTGTCTTCAGCAATCCTTTGGCGTCGTAAGGAGTGGAAGGTAACACGACTTTCAGACCCGGCACATGGCTGAACCACGCATGCAAGGACTGTGAATGTTGCGCTGCGGAGCGCCGCGTGGCGCCCAGGGTAGTGCGCAAGACCATGGGCACTTTCCATTTTCCGCCGGACATGTAGTGAACCTTGGCCGCCTGGTTCACCATCTGATCCATCGTCAACGTTAAAAAATCTCCGAACATGATGTCTACGACTGGACGCATGCCTGTCATCGCCGCGCCCACGCCTACGCCGGTAAATCCAGCTTCGGAGATCGGCGTGTCAATCACACGTTCTTTGCCGAATTCTTCCACCAACCCGGATAATACTTTGAAGGGCGTGCCGGCTTCGGCCACGTCCTCGCCGATGATGCACACGGTAGGATCGCGACGCATCTCTTCCGCCAGAGCCTCGCGTACCGCTTGCGCAAACGTCAGTTCGCGTTTCGCGATTTCTGGGATGACCTCAGGCATACACGTCCTGTTCCACTTTGTCGGCGTTGGGGTAAGGCGCCGCGATAGCAAAATCCACCGCCGATTTCATTTCTTCGCGAACCTCATCTTCCAGCTTTACGAGTGAAGCAGCGTCGGCCTGCTTACCGCTTATTAATTTTTCGGCCAGCAACTTGATGGGATCGCGCTCGGTTTTCCAGTGATGCTCTTCCTGCTTGGAGCGGTAATATTCACGGTTGATATCGCCGACGTGGTGACCGGTGTAGCGATAGGTGTTGCACATCAGGAAGGAAGGACCGCCACCTTCCCGGGCGCGACCAACCAGCTTGGTGGCAACTTCAAAGACCGCGTGTACGTCCTGGCCGTCCACGCTTTCGGACGGCACGCCGAACGCAGGCCCGCGGCTTAAAATATCCCCCGCAGTGGTTTCCAGGAAATGCGTGTACTCGTTGTACATATTATTTTCGCAAACGTAAATCACTGGCAACTTCCACAGCGCCGCTAAATTCATCACTTCGTAAACTACGCCCTGGCCGAGCGCGCCTTCGCCAAAAAAACACACGGCGACCTGACCTTTTCCTTTGTGCTTGGCGGAAAACGCCGCGCCTGTGGCAATTCCCGCGCTGCCCGCCACGATGGCGTTGGCCCCAAGGTTTCCCGTCGCGGGGTCGGCGATGTGCATGGAGCCGCCCTTGCCTTTGCAATACCCGGCTTCTTTACCCAATAGCTCCGCAAACATGCGATCAGGCGCGGCGCCTTTGGCTACGCAGTGTCCGTGTCCGCGATGCGTGCTGGTGATGTAATCGTCGTTGCGCAAAACCTCGCAAATTCCCACGGCCACCGCTTCTTCACCAACGTACAAGTGCGCCAGCCCGGGCATCAGCGCGCGGGTGTAAAGTTCGTTGACCTGTTCCTCAAACAAACGAATCATCAGCATGCGCCGGTACATGCGCAGAGATCTTTCGGCCGTGCCTCCGGAATTGTTCGAGGATTTCGCGGCCGGTTTCTCTTTGGCTTTTTCTTTGGATTTGGTTTTCTGCTTGTCGGTCGCCGTGGTCATCGCTTGACTCCCGCCATATGCGCCAATACATCAAAGAGCACCGCAAAATCCTGCTTCACCAGACCCATGCCGCGCGCCGCGGTCAGGAATTCGTTGGTGGTCGCGGTAGTGGGCATGGGGACGTCCACTTGGCGGCCGAGCTCCAGCGCTAGGAGCATATCTTTCTGCATCATATTTACATTGAACCAGGCTTCGTCAGGGAGCTTAAGCACGAACGGTCCGCGATACTTGACCATGGGCGAACCGATAACGCTGTTGGTTAACACATCGACAGCTACTTCGCGTTTGATGCCGCTTTTTTCCGCAAGCAAAACGCCTTCGGAAAAAGCTAACATCTGCACCGCCAAGCTCAAATTCGAAGCGATCTTGAGCACCAGCGCCAAGCCGTTGTCGCCGACATGCGTCACCTTGGGCCCGATGTCCAGCAGCAGTGGCTTGAGACGCTCGAATGTTTCCGCGCGCCCCCCGACCATTACGGACAGCTTACCTTCCTGCAACGTAATCACACTTCCCGATACGGGGCAGTCCACCATGTCGCAGCCCTGGGAGCGAACTTTACACGCAACCTCCCGGCTGACCGCGGGGCTCACCGTGCTGATGTCCGCGTAGATCTTGCCGGCAGTGAGTCCGGCAAGAATTCCGTCCGGCCCGTCAGTAATGGCAGCCAATGCCGCAGAATTGGTGACCATGGAAAAAATCACGTCCGCGGATTGCGCCACCGCCCGGGGAGAATCGCCCCATTTCATACCTTTTTTGACTAACCATTCGGCTTTCGACCGGGTACGGTTGTAACCGGTGATGGCGTGGCCCTTGGACAACAACCGGTCCACCATTTCGCCACCCATCACACCTAAACCCACGAATCCAAGATTTGCCATGAAGCTGCGTTCTCCGCTTACAACGGAATTTTTGTGAACTGGGAAGATTCTTTGCTAGAGGAATGACCGGAATCTTCACGCACCTGCCGTAGGTGGGCGTGCATAGATTCTCGCGCGCCCCTGGCATCGCGATGCTCAACCGATTCCAATATTTTTTTGTGATGATACTGCCCGCGCTCGGCTCCGCCCTCCACGGCAAAAATGCCCATACGCTGCTCTCGCAAGACCCCGACGATGGAGTCGATGAGATAAAGAATCAGCGGATTAGAGGCCGCTTCTGCTAACGCCAAATGAAAATCGAGGTCTGCCTCGATAAACGCTTCCGGGTCTTTTTTAGTGTTATCCATTACCTCCACCGCTTCGCGCATCGCGGCCAAATCGTCTTTGTTGGCGCGCATCGCGGCCAGAGAGGCAATCTCCGGTTCCAGAATTTCCCGAACTTCCACAAGATGTACCATGGCTTGCGGCTGGCCCTCTCGAATCATGCGATCAAGGGAGTGCCAGATGGAGTGGGAGCTGCTGTTGGTGATAAATGTTCCGCGGCCGGGATGGGCTTCGACAAGGCCTTTTTCTCGTAGCGTCTTGACGGCTTCGCGAACCGCGGTACGACTTACTCCGAATTGCTGGGCGAGTTCGCGCTCGGCGGGCAGCTGATCGCCGAGCTTGAGTTGTCCACTGTTAATGGACTCTTCGATCTGTTGTACGATTTGCTCGAACAGACGAGATGTTTGGACTGTTTTATACATGGCGAACCTCTCCCAAGCTCGTAGCAGCCGGCAGGATTGGTATTAATATCAGACCAATGTTTAGTGAGCCAGGAAGATCTAAAGTACGCACGAACTGCCCACCTGGACCCGTGATGGCCGTCGTGTGTGCCCACACCCACTGGTTCCCAGAACCGGGACACGACGTGATCGGGGGAGTTTCAGCCGCATAAGAGTAGCTGGGAGTGCTTGTAGGTGGCACTTGCACCTCGGCTCAGAAGGTCGGACCACTATACCCCATCGGGCCTAGGCAATTAAAGGACGATTGTTTTTAGTCCCGTCACAATTAAGATGTTGACCTGGTCCACAAAAAAGTGGTACAGCGGTCAGACCTATTTCGCCTACCGGAGCCGAGATGAAGCGAACTTCACGGAAAGCTCGTAACAAGCCTGGCAATCGAGGTAAGGAGGTACCCGGGTCCGACGCCTTTATCAGGTCCCGACGGGAATTCTTGCGAAGCGCCGCAGGGGTGGGAGCCGGGCTGGCTGTCTCGGGTTTACCGATTCTAGCCGATCATCATGGCCATCCCACTCCCCAAAGCCTTTCTTATCTTGACCGTAGAACATACATACAAAATATGGAAGTGTTGGCGCATTTCCACCAGGGCCACCGCAACGGCAAAATGCAGGTGATGGCCATTGGCAATCGGCGGTACCTGCTGCAACAGGGCGATGTAATTGATATCAGTGATGTTCGCAAACCCGCTATGTACAACAAAGGCGGTTTCCAGGGCGCTCAGGTACAGGTGGCGTTCAATAAGAGCCTGAAAAAGTGGATCTTGATGACCGGGTCGCAAACACCGATCACGGATTCCACGCCCCAGGCCCCCAACGGCAAGTACGATGACCCACATCTGGATGACAAGCGGAAAAATTTCAAAGGCCTTCGTGGCGTGCGCTTCTATGATGTCACCGACCCTTCGAAAATCGCAAAGTTGTCGGAATTTAACACCGGCTCGACTGGGCAGGGCACCCATCGCAATTATTATGACGGCGGAAAATACGCGTACCTGGATACCGCGCCGGACGAAACGTTTATTCACCAGCCCGGCTATTTCAGGCAACTGGTGAACGGAAACATGATTGTGGACGTGACGGATCCCAGCAACGTTTCCGAAGTGTCCATGTGGTGGGTGCCCGGTTCGCGAAAGGGTGAGGAGGTAGAATACAACAAGTGGATCTGGTCCAAGCTCGTGCCTCCGAAGGTTGCTCCCGACCAGACGCCGTTCGCCGGCCTGCATGGTCCGGTGTACGTTCCCAAAAAGCTGGAAGATGGAGGCACCCGTGGCTACGGCGCTTTCGGATGTAACGGGTTCATAATTCTAGACCTGAGCGATCCGAAAAAGCAGCGCGAAGTCGGCCGCTTCGAACCGCCAGCGCAATACTCAGGAATGGGGATCGCGTTCCACACGATTTACTGCGGCGTTTTGGATCGCGGTTTTGTGCTGACCAACGGCGAGACCACCAATTCCGATTGTAATCAAATTTATCTTCCGAACTGGATCATTGATATACGCGATGAGGAGCATCCGGTTCCGGTCGCTCAACTGCCCCGACCGGTTCCGCCGCGCGAAGCGCCTTACAGGGATTTTTGTTTCAAGCGCGGCCGCTTCGGCGCGCACAATCCTCCCCATCTCAAGGCTCCGGGCAAGCCGCGGCAGGATTTCATCGCCTATTCTTTTTTCATCGCGGGACTGCGTTGCTATGACATTGGTGACTTGAACAAACCAGAAGAAGTGGCGTATTTTATTCCACCCCAAGGCGGCAATCTTGCGGAGTTCGGCAGCTACGACCGCACCGTAGACAACGTCTTCATCGAATGGGATCGCAATATTATTTGGGCGGCCACGGACACTGGGTTGTACGCATTGAGCTGTCCTAATTTAGGCAAACCTATTCTCGATCCCATGCCGGTTTCGGAATGGTCGCTCGACGAATTGAACGAAGGTGCCGTGTGACGAATTCAGTAGAAGCTGCAGGAGTAAAACTTGCGCGCAGTGCGAGGGCTGGAGCGGGGCGTGCCTTGGGCATGGCACTGCTGTGCGCTTTTTGCCTGGGCGCGCCCTTACGTGCGCAATCTGAGGCTCCACGCAAAATTAAGATTCTCACTTTGCTCGGGCGACCGCTGCAATTGGTGATCGCTGAAAAGCAAGGCTACCTAACCAGGCACGGCGTGGAAGTTGAATCCGAGAATGTCGCTAGCTCGGAAATTCTACGGAGCAACATGGCCGCTGGCAAGGGCGACCTCGCCTACCTTGCGGTAGATAACGCCGTAGCGATGGTGGAACTGGCGCACCAGGACATGGTCATCGTAATGGGCGGCGAAGGATCGCAAAACGAGTTGGTGGTGCAACCGGAAATTGCGTCGCTCGAAGCGCTCCGCGGCAAAATTTTGATCGTGGACGCTCCCAATACCGCATACGCGCTGCAAATGAAAAAAATTCTTTCGCTGAAGGGATTACAACCGGTGCGCGATTACGAGATGAAACCGATTGGGGGAACCCCGCAGCGGCTGATCGCGCTTCGGGAACATAAAGAGTATGCGGGCTCCATGCTGAATCCCCCGGCGCTGATGACCGCGAAGAAAGAGGGATTTGTGAGCCTTGCCAAGGTTCAGGATACTATCGGTCCTTACCAGGCCGCTGGTTATTTCGCACAACGAAAATGGGCGCGGGATAATAGGGAGAATCTTGAGAACTATCTGGCGGCGATTATCGAGGCGCAGCGATGGCTGATGGATCCGGTCAACAAGCAACAGGTGATCGATCTATGGGTGAAGGAATTTCGCCTGCCACCGGCGATTGCCGCGGCCACTTATGAATCCAGTGTTTTGCAGCCTGGCGGATTTGCCAAAGATGCCGCGCTGGATATGGATGGATTCACGAATGTACTGAAGTTACGCGCCGAGGTGGAAAATCAATGGGAAGGTCATCCGCCACCGGTTGAAAAATATTACGATGCCACGTATTACCAGGCGGCGCTCGCAATAGCCTCGGGGACGAAGTAACTTCTTCCCAGTATTGCGGTGATCCGTCGACGCGCATTACAAAATCCATATGCAATTAAGGTGCGACAAGATGAAGCTACTCAAGAAATCGCTGCCGGCAAAAATCTGCGCAGCCGCGATCCTGGCACTTGGGAGTTTGTTTATTTCCCAGGTCTCAAGCGCACAGCAAAAAGAGCGGACCCTTGACGAAATCAAGGCCGAGGCTACTAAGCGAGCCGAAAACGGAATGTACCCGCTGATCGGACTCGATCCCGCCGACGTTCGCGAAGC
>JBBSFG010000028.1:0-20351 GCA_038238965.1 Candidatus Acidiferrales bacterium
CCCAGGACCACCTTCATCACCAGCGCCATGGAATACATGTTGATGCCGCTCATGAACACGGTCATCAGCGCAAACGAAATTGCAGACAGCGCGCGCGAAGCCTCTCCAAAACGCAGCTTCAGGTAACCCGGAACCGAATGCGTTTTGGAAATGTAATAAAACGGCATCATGACGATGCCCAGGAATAACATCGCCGGTATCGCGCCGATCCAATACCAGTGCGCCGCCAGTATTCCGTACTGGTAAGCCGCCGCCGCCCAGCCCATCAGCTCCAGCGCGCCGAGGTTCGCGGAAAGAAAACTAAGCCCGGCGATCCATGCGGTCATCTCCCGCCCGGCCAGAAAAAAATCTTCGGCGGTGTTGGACCGGCTCTTCAGGTAAAACCCGATGGCCAGCACCAGCACGAAATAAAAAACGACGATGACCAGGTCAATCGTCGATAGATGTACAAGACGTGGCGCGGAAACCAGGGTCAGGAAACCCGTCATGAATCTCCCCTTACTTCAAATACCTTTGGCCAGATGATAGTACACGTCGTTCCACTTCAGCTCTTTCACGAATTCTCTCACCGTGGTGCCGGCGTCGATGCGCAGGCATTCTATACCTGCAATGTCCGCGAAATCCTGCAAATGTTCTGCGCTCAAAGCCCTGCTAAGAGAAGTGTGATGCGATCCGCCCGCATGAATCCAGGCTGTGGCTGCCACTTTCAGATCCGGCTCGGCAACCCAGATGGCTCTCGCGACTGGCAATTTTGGTAGAGCCTGCTCAGGCTTGATGACATTCACGTTGTTCACGATCAGCCGGAAACGATTCCCCATATCCACGATCGAAGCATTCACCGCCGGGCCGCTCGACGCCGAAAATACCAGTCTTACCGGATCTTCTTTCCCGCCGATCGATAACGGATGGATTTCCGCCGAGGGCTTGCCGTCCGCTATCGAAGGGCAAACCTCCAGCATGTGCGCGCCCAGCACCTGTCCGCCATTTTTCAGGTGATAGGTATAATCCTCCATGAAAGAAGTCCCGCCCTTCAGCCCATGACTCATCACCTTCATAGCCCGCACCAGCGCAGCCGTCTTCCAGTCGCCCTCCGCTCCGAATCCGTAGCCGTCGGCCATCAGCCGCTGCACCGCAATCCCGGGCAGTTGCGGCAGCCCATGCAGATCTTCAAACGTATCTGTAAACGCCAGCGATCCGTTGTCAGATAGAAAACGCCGCAGCCCCACTTCAATCCTTGCCGCGTCGCGCAGCGCGCTGCGTTGCCGCCCACCCGAACGCAGTGACTCGGCCACCGCGTAGCTCTCTTCGTATTCCGCCGCGAGCTTGTCCGTTTCCGCGTCGCTCACCTGGCCGATCACCCGCACCACATCGCCGATGCCGTAGCCGTTCACCGCATAGCGCAGCCGGATCTGCGCATCTACCTTGTCCCCTTCCGTGACCGCCACCTGTCGCATGTTGTCGCCGATACGCGCGATTTTCAGGTGTTGCGCGTCTTGCCACGCACACGCCGCGCGTGTCCACACGGAAATCTCCGAATGAACGTCCGCGTCTTTCCAGTAACCGGCCACCACCTTGCGCCGCAGCCGCATGCGCGCCCCGATGTATCCGTATTCCCGGTCGCCGTGCGCCGACTGGTTCAGGTTCATGAAGTCCATGTCGATGCTCGACCACGGAAGCTCTTCGTTGAATTGCGTGTGCAGGTGCAGCAGCGGCTTGTCCAGCATCCGCAGGCCCGCAATCCACATGCGCGCCGGAGAAAACGTGTGCATCCACGTGATCAGCCCAATACAATTCCGCGAGGAATTCGCGTCCAGGCACAATTGATGAATCTCATCGCTCCCGGTCATCACCGGCTTAGGAACCACCTTTACCGGGATCTGCGAAGTGGCGGACAAAGCCTGAGCAATAATTTTCGAGTGTTCGTCGACGGTTTTCAGCGTTTCCGCGCCATACAAGTGTTGGCTGCCGGTAACAAACCAGACCTCCAGGTTGGAAAAGTCAATCATCTAGGCCTCGACCTTCTCGTATGCGACGCACATCGCGAATGTAGTTCTCAGTAGCCGTAACTGGCATGAGGGTAGAATATGGCAGCACAGGATACTTCATTTGGGAAAACGATTACAGCAACTATTTGACGCCGATGCAGGGTTAGCGTTATACATGGAGCCCTGTTGAGCAAACGATTGCCCAAACCTCGCCGCCCGCCCTTTTTGCATTGCAACCAGGTTCTAAATCAATTTCCGGAGGATTGCCAGTGGCTTCCATGGAACGTCGAAGATTCTTGCAACAGACTCTTGCGGTTGGCGCGGGTTGCTCGGCGGAGCTATTGCTGGGACGAGCCCTGTCCGCACAAGCTCCCGCGGCAGAGGCCTCATCCGTCGCGCGCGTGTATATCGATACCAAACGCACCACCGCCGCCATCGATCCCAACCTCTTCGGATCCTTTCTTGAGCATCTCGGACGCGCCATCTACGAAGGCATCTACGATCCCGGATCGAAGCTCTCTGATTCCAATGGGTTCCGCAAAGATGTCATGGACGAAGTTCGCGCGCTGGGCGTCCCCATCATTCGCTATCCCGGCGGCAATTTCGTTTCCGGCTACAACTGGCTCGACGGCATTGGCCCGAAACAGGATCGCCCTCATGTTCTCGATAAAGCTTGGAATTCGCTGAACAGCAATCAAGTCGGCACCGATGAGTTTATGGCCTGGTGCAAAGCGGTGGGCACCAAGCCGCTTATGGGCCTCAACCTGGGCACCGGCACTCCCGAACAAGCTGCGGCGCTGGTGGAATATTGCAACGTGGAAAAGGGCACGCGCTGGAGCGATCTCCGCCGCAAGAACGGCGTGGCCGAACCTTACAAAGTTCACAACTGGTGCCTCGGAAATGAAATGGATGGGCCCTGGCAGATCGGCCACATGACCGCTACCGAGTATGGTTACAAAGCGGCCGACGCCGCGCGCCAGATGCGTTACGTCGATCCTTCCCTGGCGCTCATCGCCTGCGGATCAAGCGGTCCCCTCATGCCCACCTACCTCGAATGGGACCGCGAAGTGTTGGAACAATGCTACGACTATGTCGACGCGCTTTCCCTGCACCGCTACATCGGAAACACCAAGGAAGAAACCGGCGAAGACAGCTCCAAATATTTGGCTATGAACTTGACCATGGACCGGCAGATCGCCGAAACCGTCGCCGTTTGCGACCTCGTTCGCGGCCACAAGCGCTCGCCTAAAAAATTGTGGCTTTCGTTTGACGAGTGGAACGTCTGGTATCGCGCCCGCAGTGGTGACGCCATGAACGGCCACGAAAAGGAAGCCGCGCATCTCCTCGAAGAAGTCTACAACCTGGAAGACGCCTTGCTGGTCGGAGGAATCATCAACACGCTGATTCGAAATTCCGATCGCGTAAAGCTCGGCTGTCTGGCTCAGCTCATCAACGTGATTGCCCCGATCATGACGAATTCCAACGGTCTGTTTCGCCAAACCATCTACTATCCCTACAAGTGGGGCATTCAAATGGGTCGTGGAGCGTTGCTCGATCTCCTCACGGAATCGCCGGTGTATCAGGTTTCCGGCATCGGCGAAGTCCCCTACCTCGACGTAACCGGAACGTACTCGAAAGAGAATGGCAACGTCGCGCTATTTATTTTGAATCGCGATCTTGCCAGGGCTCACCAGGTTGAGGTGGTCTGGCAGCAAGGAACTGTCCCCTCGCGGTTGCTCACCTCCACGGTATTGACCGGCAGCGACCTGAAAGCCTTCAACAGTTTCGATGCCCCGCAGCGCGTCGTGCCCGCGGACCTTGCCAGGCCCGTGAATTCCGCTGGCCATACGAAATTCGAACTGCCGGCGCAGTCGTATTCCGTTCTTCAGTGGAGCGTGTAGTTCTTCGGCCGGGAAAGCGGAAGTAAATCGTTTAAGCGCTGCTGCTCCGCGTTAATTCGATCAGCCTGGGAAGCACATCGCCGAATTGCGCGTTACCCGGTTCTCCAAAAGCAAAATAAATCTTCCGGTACAGCGCGTAGAGGGAGTCGTAAACTTTCTGGGCCGCGGGTTGCGGCGTGAACACCGTATGTTGCGGGCAGATCTTGTCCTGCGCCTCTTCCACACTCTTGAAAGTGCCCGCCGCCAGAAACGCGAAAATGGCCGATCCCAGGCTGGTCACGCTGCTGGACGGAACCAGTACCGGACGCCCCAAAACGTCCGCGTAGATCTGGTTCAGCACGTTATTTTTTTGCGGGATGCCCCCGGCATTGATCACCCGTTTGATATTGACCCCGTTCTCCGACATGCGATCCAGAATAATGCGCGTGTGCAACGCCGTTCCCTCAATGGCCGCGAATAATTCATCCTGCGCGGTGCTCTGCAAGTTCCATCCCAGCGTCATCCCTCGCAGATTCGGATTCACCAGCACGGTGCGGTCGCCGTTGTCCCAGGTCATGCGCAGCAGCCCGGTTTGGCCCGCGCGATATTTTTCCAGTCCCTGGCTCAACGCGGCAACACTGGTGCCCGCGCGGGTAGCGATGGCGTTGAAAATATCTCCTACCGCCGAAAGTCCCGCCTCAATTCCGGTTTTTTGCGGATGTACGCTGCCCTGCACCACGCCACAAACTCCTGGGACGAGATTCACGGATGGCGTGATGCCGATAATGCACGTTGAAGTGCCTACAACGTTCACCATGTCTTCCGACCGGCACCCCGCTCCGATGGCGTCCCAGTGCGCATCGAATGCGCCCACCGGAATGGGAATCCCCGCTTTCAGCCCGAGTTTTTCCGCCCAGTGCGCGGAAAGTTTTCCCGCGATGTGATCAGACGTAAGATATTCGCCTTGAAGTTTTTCCCTCACCCCGGCGAATAAGCGGTCGACCTTAACGAGAAATCCCTCCGCAGGAAGACCGCCCAGCCCGGCGTTCCACAGCCATTTGTGCCCCATGGCGCACACGCTGCGTTTCACCTGGCGTGGATCGGTAATGCCGCACAGCGTGGCCGCGGCCATGTCGCAATGCTCGAACGCGGAAGCAAACTCCGCGCGTTTCCCCGGATTGTGGCGCAGCCAGTGCAGCAGCTTCGAAAATCCCCACTCCGACGAATACACTCCCCCGCACCACTGGATAGCCTGCAATCCCTCGCGATGCGCCGCCTCGGTGATCTCCGCCGCTTCGGACTTCGAACGGTGATCGCACCACAGATAGTATTCATCGAGCGGCTGCATGTTTTTGTCGACCACGATCACCGATGACCCGGTGGTATCGATCGCCAGCGCCTGCACCTGCTCTCCGGAAATATGCGCTTGGCGAAGGGCTTCGCGCGTCGCGATCGCCAGCGCATCCATCTGGTCGTCGTGCGATTGCGTGGCGAATTCCGGATCCTCGCGCTTGCGATGCAGCGGATATTCGGCCAGCGCGGTAGCCAGCACGCCTCGTTCGCTATCCACGATGGAAACCCGGACGCTCAGCGTCCCGAAATCAACTCCCGCTACGATGGCCATCCGATGTGCACCCGGTATGTTCTGACAACGTAAACGCAACCGCGACTCAGCTGCGACCTTTCAGTCGCCATCACTCAACGTTCTCCGAACCTTTCATGTTCTCCACTTGCCCGTAATACGCTTTCTTACCGTGCTTCCTTAAAAAGTGGCGGTCATGCAGGCTTTTCCCAACCGCATCCGCCTCTGGATTGATCTGCAGCGTGAAATACGCCATGCGCGCCACGGCCTCGAGCATCCAAGCATTTTCCGCCGCTTTGCCCGCGTTCGCTCCCCACGCAAACGGACCGTGATTCGCCACCAGCACCGCTGGAATCACCAGCGGGTCGATCCTTTCAAAAACGCGGATAATCGCTGCGCCGGTGTTCAGCTCGTATTCGCCCGCAATTTCCTGCTCGCTCATCACCGCCGTCAACGGGATCGCGCCGTGAAAATAGTCCGCGTGCGTGGTACCTAGGCAAGGGATCGGTCGGCGAGCCTGCGCCCACGCGGTGGCGTACTCCGAGTGCGTGTGCGCTATACCGCCGATCGCCGGGAACGCCCGGTACAGCGCGGCATGTGTCGGAAGATCCGAAGACGGGCGCAGCGAACCTTCCACAACCTTGCCATGCAGGTCGGTCACCACCAGATGTTGCGGTTTCAAATCTTCGTAGGGAACGCCGCTGGGCTTGATTACGATCAAGCCTTGCTCGCGGTCGATCCCGCTGGCATTGCCAAACGTGGACAGCACCAGTCCGCGACGCACCAGTTCCAGATTCGCTTCCACAACTTGCTTACGCAGATTCTCTAGTGACATTCACCCTCGGCTACTTGCTCGTCTCAAGACGGGGAGAGTTTAAACCGAAGCGCGACGCGTAAGGAAGGCGCGACCCGGGCGAAATTTGCCGCCCGTTCAACACTACACTGCCCTGGCGGCGCGCCTCTCCCGATCCGCAAAAAACTGAACTCGACAACTCAGCGGCTCGTCATCCAAATCTGCCGCCGTAGCGGGTGAGGGACCTGCTTCCGTTCCCGAATCCCCCCGGCGAGTGATGTAAACAACACCATCCCCTGCCACCTCATTTTCGAATCGAAAACCGCAGCACTGTACTCGAGCGGTAGGTTTGCCCCGCCTTCAATTCCGTGGACGGAAAATTCTTGTGGTTCGGCGAATCGGGAAAGTGCTGTGTTTCCAGGCATAAACCGGTGCGGTGCGCATAAGCCTGGCCGCCTTTACCGTGCGCGGTGCCGTCCAGAAAATTCCCGCTGTAAAACTGGATGCCCGGCTCGGTGGTGAGCACCTTCAGTACCCTCGAAAACTTCCGCCGCCAGTTGCAATCCCGGCGTTTCGCTCCGCCGCAGCACCCAGTTATGGTCATACCCTTTCCCAAACTTGAGCTGCTCGTCGTCCTGATCGATGCGTGCCCCGATCGCCGTGCCTTTCGTGAAGTCAAACGGTGTTCCGCTTACCCGCCGCAATTCTCCGGCCGGTATCAACGTGGAATCCACGGGAGTGAATTCGGCCGCGTGCAATAGCAGTTCATGCGCCAGGATTTTCTGGTTCATGTCCCCGGTCAAATTGAAATAGCTATGATTGGTAAGGTTTACCACTGTGTCTTTGTCGGTGGTGGCCAGGTAATCGATCCGCAATTCATTTTTTTCTTTAGGCAGCGTGTAGGTGACCTTCACCTTCAGCGTGCCAGGGTAACCCTCTTCGCCATCAGCGCTGGTGTACGTCAATTCCAGAATCTGCGCATCCGCACGCGACCGCGGCACTCCCGTCCACAACCGCTTGTTGAAGCCCGGACTTCCCCCGTGGAGGCTATTCGGCCCATCGTTCTTCGGCAGATGAAACACTTTTCCGTCGAGTGTGAACTGGCCGCCCGCGATCCGGTTGCCGTATCTTCCGATGGTCGCGCCGAAGTAAGACTTGTCACCCTCGTATCCGGCCACGTCATCGTAGCCGAGCACAATGTCTGCCACCTTCCCATCGCGGTCCGGGACTTTGAGTGAAACAAGGTCGGCACCGTAGTCGATGATCACCGCTTCCACACCCTTGCTGTTACGCAGGACGTAGCGGTGAACGACCCTCCCATCCGTGGTCTTGCCGAATTCGGAGACATTCACGTCGCGCTCCACGGTTTGAGCCGCACAACACGAGATGCACGCGGTGAAAACTGTGAAGCACAAAAAGGCACGAAGTCCGATCATCATTGGTTCCTCTTCGCAGGGCGGGGCGGCGGGCTACCCTCGACAGTATCTCAGTAAACGTTTACCATGACCTCGTGGCTATTGCAACGTCCCATTAACCCGCATCGCATCGCAAACCCGGATCCCGGGGTTCAAAGCGCATTTCGACTGCGGGACGTTTCTAAGGAGCTTTATTTCACCTGCGATTACACGTTGCTTAGAGTCCCTTTTGACTCGCGGGAAGACCGATTGAGCTGCGGGTTAGCGTATACTGGCGGGACTAGGTTCAGCCATGTGGAAGAGGACTCGTGGATATTCGCGATGTCGCCCGAAGGGCTAGAGTTTCGACCGCGACTGTGTCGCGTACCGTCAACCGCGTAGTCACCGTTGACGCCCAGCTTGCAAAACGCGTCTGGAAAGCGGTTGCGGAACTTGGCTATTATCCCAACCGCCAGGCCCGCGCCCTGGTGTCCGGAAGAAGCCGCGTTTTTGGCTTGATCGTTTCCGAGATTACCAATCCTTTCTTCCCCGAGATTGTCCAGACCTTTGAAACCCTGGCGGTAGAAAAAAACTACGAAATTCTTCTGACCTCCACCGTTCACGATCCCAAGCGCATGGAGCTCGCCGTTCGCAGAATGATTGAAAGCCGCGTCGACGGCGTCGCCATTCTTACCTTCGGAATGGAAGATGAATTGTTGGAACACCTGCGTTTCCGGAATTTGCCCCTCGTTTTTGTCGACGTCGGCCCGAAGTCCCCGCGCGTGAGCAACATCCGCGTCGATTACGCGCACGGCATTCGCCAGGCGGTGCAGCATCTCGCTGCGATGAAGCACGAGCAGATCGGTTTTGTGACCGGCCCGCTGAGATTGCGCTCTGCCGTTGCGCGCAAAGACGCGTTCGAAGACTCCATGCGCGAAATCGGCTTGCCCGTGAACCCGGAATTCATCGTTCAGGGCGACCATCGCCTGGAAGGCGGCAAACTCGCGCTCCAAACCCTCTACAAACTGCGCGAGCAGCCCACAGCGGTTCTTTGTTCCAATGACATGACTGCCATCGGCGTCATGCGCCAGGCCTTCGAACTGGGAATCCGTGTCCCTCAGGATTTATCGGTGGTGGGCTTCGATGACACCCGCCTCGCGGACTTCATGATTCCGCCGCTGACGACCATTCAGATGTCTCAAACGGAATTGGCCCGCCTCGCGTTTGACGCCCTCTACAAAGAAGTGAAACGAGAAACTCCTTCGCCCAATGGAACGGAATACACGCTTAAGACGCAATTGATATTGCGCAGCTCCACAGCCTTTCCGCCAAGCAACCCGGCGTCCAACCCGACGAAGTCACGAAGCACCAGCCGCAATCGCACCGCCGACCGTGACTGATCGGCATCAACTGAAACTGCCCGGCCTGCAACCCCGCACTTACTCCAATTTAATTTGCAGCAAGGTCACCGACGCCGGCGCGAACGTGTAATGAACGTTACCGCCGCTGGCCGCCCACTCCTCACTTCGCGGCCGCACCGCATCCGGCGCATCAAACGTATTGTGCGCGTGAATGTCCGCGTTGGTCAGAATCGTTGCCCGGCCGGAAACCGCTGCACCGCCCAGTAAATCGATCTGCGCTTCCCGCGGTTGCCCCACGTCCGCATTAACCACGGTGATCGCCAGCTCCTTGCCTCGCACCGAAGCCGAGCCTTTCAAGCCCCAGAAACTTGCCGGTTTACCGTCCCGATCGTAGCTGATCGATGGGCACAGAAATTCCGCGCGAACGGCTTGCGCGCCCTGATGCGCCGCGTACATTTGAAAAACGTGATACACCGGCGTAGTCACAAATCGATCTTCATGCGTCAGAAACAAGCTGTTCAGGCA
This sequence comes from Candidatus Acidiferrales bacterium, assembly GCA_038238965.1. GTDB lineage: Bacteria > Acidobacteriota > Terriglobia > Acidiferrales > UBA7541 > Acidiferrum. The sequence continues at coordinate 9,521 of JBBSFG010000028.1, forward strand.
ATTGACAAGCTGCGCGCAGTTGGCCATCGTCACCTTGTCAGGATGGCGGTTGAAAATATCCAACGTCAGGCCGCTCATTACCGCGTCGCGTAACGTAATCATCTGTCCCAGAATGTGTGTTGGCGCAACTTCCGATCCCGGCTTGTACCAGGGGCCCCATTCATCCACCACCAGTTTTATGCGCCTCTTGGTATCGGCCTCGCCCATCGCTTGCCAGTGCCCCTCGATCAGCGGCTCGATCTTGTCGGCCTCCCTCATCAATTCATACCAGTCCACCGGTTCGAACTTCACCGCCTCGCCCTTGCCCTCGAACCAGTTTTGCGTTCGCCCTCTGCTCAGGTTCCACGAGTAGTAGTGCAGCGACAAGCCCCAGATCGAATTTAGAGCGTTCGGCCCCTTCTGCAACATTCCCTGAAAAAATCCACGCGTCCAACTGAATTCCGCGTCGTTCGGCCCCGAAGCGATGAAAGACAACTCCGTGCCATATCTCGGAACCCAGGCCGCGAACCGCCGAAACTCCGTCGCGTATTCTCCAGCAGTCATTTCTCCGCCGCAACCCCACGATTCGTTCCCGATGCCCCAGTAGCGCACCCCGAATGGTTCCTTGTTGCCGCTCGTCGCGCGCAGTTCCGCAAGGGTCGTACTGCCTGCCGGCGAATTGCAATACTCCACCCAGCGATAGAAATCGGTTGCCGGCAAACTGCGCAGGTTGGCCGCCAGGTACGGCTGGCTTCCCGACAGTTTGCAGAACTGCACGAACTCGTCGGTACCGAATTCATTGGGATCATATTTCTGGGGAATGTTCCCTTGGCCGCTCACCAGCGGGTCCCCGGCCCAGAAATTGGTGCGTCGAGGCCGCTTGCCCGCGGGCCCGATACCGTCTTTCCAGTCGTAGCTGTCCGCGAAGCATCCGCCGGGCCAGCGAATTACCGGCGACGATATTTTTTGCAGCGCATCCACCAGGCTTCTGCGGATACCGTTCACGTTGGGAATTTTTGAGCCTTGGCCCACCCACACGCCGTCGTAGATCACCGCGCCAAGATTCTCCGCGAAATGGCCGTAGATGTTCGGAGATATGGTGCCGAGCTCTTCGTTGAGCACCACCTCAATGCGGGCGTCAAGGGAACTCGGCCACGCAGCCCGGCGAGGTAGCAGCGCCGCGCCCATTCCCAGGGCTGCGGTTCGAACAAAAGTGCGGCGCCCCACAGTCATCGAGAAAATCCCCCTCAATAAACGCTTGCGCAGCGCCGCAGTATAGCCCTACACAACCGACCAACACAAAAACGCGGAGGGTGCCCCATCCTCGGCCTTTTGGAGGGTGGGTCTCGTAAGGTGGAAACAGCAAAGCGCTAACCGCAAAAACACTTCTCGCAGCTCAGCGTACGCGCGCAGCGCAATCACCGAGCCAACGCGCAGCGTACGAAGCTTTCATCCGCGCACGCAGCAGGTGTGTGCACCATACCCAGCCACGTGCGCGAATTTCAGCAACCTCGACAAAATGTCCGCTAAAACTCCAGCTTCAGCGTGAACTGAATGATTCTCCCGAACGAATTCGAATTGGTGAACGCTGACGGATACGCGGTCGTCTGTATCACGCCAAAGCCATTGATGTCGCCCGGCCCGCTGGTAATCGGCCGCGCGAAAACGTGGCGGTTAAAGGCATTCAGAAAATCCGTGCTGAACAAAATGTCCGTCCGCCCGGTGATCCTGGTTCGTTTGTTTACGCTGAAATCCTCATTGAAATATTTTCCGCTGCGTACCGATCCCACCACCCGAGGCAAATTGCCCAACTGAAATGCTTCCCCGGGGGTAGACGCCACCGTGGCGTTGGGATCGAAAAATGCCGCGCAGTTAAAGTACCGGTTTTCGCCGCCAGTGTAATGCCCGTCTCCGGTTGCGACACAGCCCGGGCTGTTGGCCGCGGTAATGGGATTGTACGTGCCATTTCGCACCGACTCGCTGGTCAACGGCTCCCCGGGAACCACGTCGAATCGCACGCAGCCGTTGAACGCCGGAATTCCCGTCGCGCAACCGAAGGATAGCGGTTGGCCCGATTGGTAACGCTGCACCGCGCCAATCTGCCATCCGCCGACAACCCGATCCGCGATGCCGCCCTTATCCATGAATTTCTTGCCCCGGCCTACCGGCAATTCGTAGAGGTAGCTCAGCACGATCTGGTGCGGGATGTCCTGCGTACTGATGCTCTTGTCTCCCTTGTGATCGTACGGATTTTGCGGAGTGCCTCCGCCGGCGAAGTTCGCGAACGCCGGCAGCAGGCTGTCCGCCGCATCGGTGATGGTCTTCGAGAACGTATAAGATCCGAGCAGGTTCAGTCCGTTCTTGAAGCGATGCTGCACCGACACTTCCAAAGCGTTGAACGTGGACTGCCCCTGGTTCTCCAGGCAGCAATCCGTGTTGATGAACGTATATTGCGGAAATGGCCGCAGCGCCTGCGCCACCGTGCCGCCAAAGCTCGGGTACGGTTTCTGAATCCCCGCGGTCATTGCCTGCGGGGAGTTAATGTCCGCGTTCAGCAGGCTTCCCAGAGCGAAGTTGGAAGGATCGAGTGTGTCGATCTGGTTGAACTGCGAACGCAAATGCGTCGCGTGCTGTCCGACGTACGCGATGTCCAGGAAGAAATCTCCCGGCAATTTATGCTGCAGCTCCAGACTCCAATTCTGAATCATCGCCGGCCGCCCGTTGGAAGGATCGATGTAAAACGGTCCCCCGCCATTTTCCTGCGTTGGATCAAGATTTGGCGGTGGAGTGAAGGGCGGAACGCCGGAGCTGATATTGAAGGCCGGAGTGAAACCCTGGTCCGGACTGCTGGCCAGCGCCGGGTTCAAACCGCCGGTGAATCCCTGTCGCAATCCGCCCGCGCCAAACTCCGCATAAACGATCGGCCCGTAGTAAATCGAGTATCCGCCGCGAATCACGCCGCGATCCTTCAGCAGGCCTGGCGACCATGCGAAGCCGATGCGCGGGCCGAAATCCTTGAAATACGTGTTGGCCCACTTCTCGTCAACCACCCCATTGCGCCCGGGGCCTTTGCCCGCGAACACCAGCGCGCCGGGAAATCCATCGGCTCCAGGATTTGGCTCGGTCAGGCTCAAATTCGTATAAGCGCCTGACTTTTCCCATCGAGGAGTATCAACGTCCCACCGCAAGCCCAGATTCAAAGTAAGGTTCGACTTTATTTTCCAGTCGTCCTGAACAAAGAAACCATAGTAGTGCTGCAGCCATTTCGGTTGCCCGGCGTGGATCGCTGCGTTGGCGTTGTCGACTTCACCCAGCAGGAAGCTCGCGAATCCGTTGCCGGTGTTGGCCGCGCCCGGGAAAGGCAACGTTTCGCCTGCGCCGAAATTAAACGTACCGGACGCGTTATCGTTGGTGATCGCGTTGAACACCTGCAGCCGTAGGTCGGTGCCAAACTTGAGCGTGTGGCGTCCATGAATCCAGCTCAGGGAATCGACGATGCGGTAGCCGTTGTCCACCGTGTTTCCGTCGACGTTATAGCCCGCGTTATCGACTGCCGCGCCGAAATTGATGACCGGGAAAATTTCCGACGGCGGCAGTCCCGTGATTCCCAGGGCGGCATTCCAGTCTGTGCCTTTCGAAGAGCCGAAATTCACGCTGACCGTACGGTTAAACCCCACCACCAGTTGATTGATAAGCGAGGTGGTGATGGTGTGATCCCAACCGACGCGTATGTAATGGGTAAAAAAGTCCTGCACCTGTGGGCCCGGCGTCGCTGGCCCGCCATACGCGCTGCTGATCGGCTGGTGCGTGTTATCGCGGCTGTTATAGGTAAAGTAAAACTTGTTATTCGTGCCGATGCTGTGATCGATGCGCACGGTCATCAGCGTGTCGTTTACCGGCGCCAGCGAAGTGAAATTGAAATTGCCGGTATTGCTGTCATTCTGCGGCATGGGAATCAAAGCGACCACCGCCGCGGAAATCGGATTGATGGATGGCAGCATGTTCCCGGCAAAAGGAAGCCGGCACGGCGTGCCTCCCACGTTTTGAGTGGTCGACGGATCGAAGATTTGTCCCTGTAAAATCGGCTGGCCGGTGCACGGATTCAGGATAGGATTGCCCCCGCCGTCTCTCAATTCTCCGCCAAGGAACGCCGAAAAATCTCCATTGCGCTCCGCGACAGTCGGCACCGTGCTGAGTACCGTGGTGGCCAGGTCCTGGCGGAACTGCTCCCACGAAAAGAAGAAAAACGTTTTGTCGTGTCCGTTATAGACCTTCGGCAGCCACACCGGGCCGCCCAGCGTCAGTCCGAAGTCGTTTTTCGTGTCCGGTGGCTTGGGAGTGCTGGTGGCATTGTTGAACCACGAATTGGCGTTGAAGACTTTGTTTTGCAGCAATTCATACACGTGGCCGTGGTAGGAGTTTGTCCCGCCCTTGGTGTAAAACGACTCCCAGCCGCCAGTAGACCGCCCATAGTCCGCGCTGGGCGTCGAAGTGATCACCTTGAATTGCCCGATGGCTTCCACCGACGGCCCCGCTTCGTCGAACGATGATCCATTTTCCGAACGGTCCATGCTGGCGCCGTCTAGCAGGATTTCCGTTCCGAAGTTTTGTCCGCCGCTGACCTTGGATTCAAAAGCGCCGCCCGCGCCATTGTTTGTTCCCGGCCCGGTGGTCCCGGGCACCAGGAACACGAATGCCTCCGGTGAACGCGTAGCGCCGACTCCTCCTAGCGCAAGTGGTAAATCGAGTACCTGCTCGGTGGTAATGACCTGGCCGACGTCCGAGGATTGCGTGTCCAGGTTCAGAGACTCCGCGCTGACCGTCACGTTTTCACTGACGCTACCCAGTTGTAGTGTGATATCCAGGGTTCGCGTCGTGCTTACGTCCACGACCACACCGTTTGTGATGGCCGCTTTGAAACTCGCGGCATTTACCGTGATGGTGTACGTTCCCACCGCCAGATCGACGAAGTGGTAGTCGCCGCTGCTTCCGGTTTTAACTTTGTAGAGCACTCCCGTGCCCGCGTTGGTCGCCGTGACATCCGCTCCCGACACCGCCGCGCCTGAACTATCCACCACCGTCCCGGCAACCGCACCGTGGTTGGTGCCTTGTCCCCACGCGATCCCTGGAATCAAGCAAAGCGCGACCACCCATAGCACCGAGCGGCGCAAATTCGTGCAGCCGTAATAAAATGAAGCGAGCCTGCCAGATAAATTCAACATTCGAGTCACCCCGTCACGTCCGAGTTCACATATCAGCAGCGTTGGTAATGATGATGAGAGCCCGTCCTCGACGGAGGAACCGGGGGAAACCTTTTCCGGCGCCCACCAGCGCCAGCGCGTGATCGCGTCACCAAACCTGCCCCAGTACGCCCTGAACAACAACCTTCAGCAAACGTTTTCTCGACTATAGCTGTTTTCTACTAGAGCACCACATACCTGTCAAGCAATTAGTTGAATTCCCTCAATTAATTTATTCGCTCGCCCCGCGCGAATTCCCCTTTGCCTCCTAGTTTAGTGCACCTCCCCTGCACCCCGTTCCCTGGGTTTTGGTCCTGCAAGCGGCGGCCGTCTCGCCGCGCCTTTCGCCTGTGCGTCCAGATCCAGCGCGATTTGCAGTTCTCGCTCGGATTCCGCGTCTTTACCCAACCGTTTTAGATTCAACGCGCAATAGTAATGTGCCGGTTGGTATCCCGGCGCGCTTTTGATCGCGGATTGCAGATACTCGTTCGCTTGTTCATATTGTTTTTGACGGTAGGCCACAATTCCAAGTCCCGTCAACGCCCCGCCATGCAACGGATCGGCGGCCAGCACTTTTCGAAACAATTCTCCTGCGCGCTCGTAGTTCGCCTCGTTTACGGCGATGTCGCCTAACTCATAGTAGGACTCTGTTTGCCGTGGCTGTAACTCCACAGATCGTTCGAATTCGCGCTTGGCCTCATCGGTGCGCTCCAGCATCTGAAGCACCCGCCCAAGACCGAAATGCGCGGTCGCGTCGTCGCTTCGCTGCGCCAGGTATTCGCGCATGTGCGACTCCGCAGTGGGCATGTCCTGCACCGCCAGTTCCGCGCGGGCCAGCCCGTAGAGAATTTGAAGATCGCCCGCGTGCAAACTGTGTGCTAGCTGGAAAGTTGCGCGCGCGTCCTGGTTCAATCCCATTTCAAGCTCGACTGTTCCCAGATCGAGCAGCAGCCGGGACTCCTTTGGATCCGCCGTCGTCGCATCCAGCAGAATATCCAACGCTCCCTGGCGGTCTCCGTTTCCTCTGGCAACGAGCGCTTGTCTTTCGGCTAGCGCTGTCAAGCCCTGCTTTGCAGTAACGCTTTCCGGATTCAGCGAGAGGCTCAATTCATATTCCTCCAACGCCGGCCGCGCTTGGCCCGTTTCGGACAATAGCAGCGCCAGATTTTCGTGGGCCATCGCTAATCGGGGATTCAGTTCGATCGCCTGACGAAACAGCTTTTCAGCGTCGTCGTAACACCGTTGTTCCGCGCGAACAACGCCCAACAGCGTAATTGCTTCAGCATTTTTTGGCTCGCTGCCCAGGATGCGCTCCAGCAAAACTTCCGCCTTCGTAAACTCCCGCGCGGCAATTCTGGAAGCCGCCTGTTCCAGTTCCCCATTGCGTTCTAAGGTTTGCCCATTCGGTTCTGACGTTTGCTCGCCCTGCAATGATGATTGCTGCGGCGCTGTGAATCGACTCTGTGCATGACTGGAAATCGGATGGATCGCCAGGACAACCAGCGTGGAAGCCGCTCCACAAAAACAACGCATCGAGCTTCGCTTTACCGTCCGCGCCAGCCTCAACAAACAATCACCTGTTCTTCTCAGGTACTTGCTCGGCATGCGCTTTCTTTCGTTCTTCCAGTTTTCCGGCCTCGCTGGCATCGGCAGCCTGCTTCATGCGTTGAAATTCCTGCATCGCTGCCTGGGCATCCTGCGGTCTTTTCAACGCGCGGTACACCCGCCCAAGCTGGTAATAGCTGCGCTGGATGAGCTCGCTATCTGACGATTGTTTGATCACCTGTTGGAATTGTTGTTCCGCGGCCTCATTCTGCCCGGTTTCCGCGAGCCCGCGCCCCAGGTAATAGCGCGCGTCGCTAAACGCCGGATTCACCTTTAGTACCGCTTCCAGCAGCGGAATCGCCTGCGCCCCGTTGTCGCGCTCCACCCGGATCTGCCCCAGGCTGTACATGGCCATCAAATTTTGCGCATCGATTTCCAGTTCGCGCGTGTAAGACTGCTCGGCCTTCTCCAGTTGCGTCGACATTCGGTACGCATCGCCCAGTCCCTGATTGAGGCTCGGCTCGTTCGGCGCGATCTGAATCGCCCGCTGGTATTCCGCCACAGCGTCCTGGTAACGCTCGGAATCCGCATACGCCTGCGCCAACACTTGATGCACGCGCCAGGACTTGGGATCCAGATCGAACATCTGTTGATAGCTTTTCTTCGAGGCCAACAGGTGCGCACGCCCGCGATGGTAAAGAATGTCGATGTCTTTCGGAGAAATTTCCGCGGCTTTATCAAGAAAGGTTACTGCGGCTTCGGGCCGTCCGTCCGCCAGCTCAATCACTCCGAGCCACATCAGTGCCTGGGGATCCTTCGGATTGGCTTTCAGTTCGCGCTGCACCGCTTCCCGCGCCGAAGAAAAATCATTCAGTTTGTAATAAGCGATGCCCAGAAAAAGATTTGCGCCTCGCAGCGTGGGATTCAGCCGCAGCGCCTGCCGCAAATCCTGAACCGCATCCTGCATGCGCCCCAATTGCTCGTGGGCCAATCCCAGATTGAAATGCGCCTCCGAAAATTCCGGCCGCTCGCGGATTACTGTTTCAAATTCCCTGCTGGCCTGCTCGAATTCACCTCGCGCCATCGCCTGGGTTCCCAGACGAAAGTGTTCTTCGACCTGCGCGCGCAACGAAGGCGCATCCATCGTCACCGTCAGCACGATGACCAGAGCGATGACCAGACCGCAGTTCCCCGAAAAAAATGTTGTCTTCATCCTCTCGCGCTGCCCCATGAACACGGCCCCAATCGGCACATCAATGCTGCGTCGCGGAACTCCCCGTGTGTTTATTCGATGCATCCTCCGGCGTGCTGCCCGTAGGCTCTTCCACCTGGACGATTCGATCGCCCTGAACATCCTGCAACGTCTGCACGATGCCGCTGGGCCAGCGAATTTCAATCGTTTTCGCCTTTTGGTTGCGCCCCAGCCCGAAGTGCACCCGTTTATCGCTGGACGACAAATAACTGCCCGCCGTACTCACCATCGCGTATTGCGAACCATCAGCCGTGCTCAGCTTGATTTCCGCGCCGATACCGTCGCGATTGCTCTTGTGTCCCGTGAGTTGCAACGTAATCCAGTGATTTCCATTTTCCGTTTCGTTGCGCAGCACCATTACGTGCCCGTCGTTGGTCGTCACCACCGCGTCCACTCGTCCGTCGTTGTCGATGTCTCCCGTCGCCAGCCCGCGGGCCACCCATTTTTGCCCAAAAACCGCGCCTGAAGCCGCCGACACATCGACGAACTTCTTTCCTCCTTCGTTTCGCGCCAGAATCATTGACTCCCGATAGCGAAGCTGCGGCGCAGTCAATTCGATGGTATCCAGATCGTGCCCCTGGGCGATCAACAAATCGCTCCACCCGTCGTTGTCAAAATCCAGAAAACGTATTCCCCACCCGGAGTGCAACACCGTCATCGCCCCGACTCCCGTCGATCCGCTCGAATACGTGAACGATCCGTCCTGATTATTCCTGTATATCGAGTACCGCTGGTTGGCTAGATCCGTAATCACGACGTCCGGCCAGCCATCATTATCGTAGTCCGCGAAGTCGACTCCCATCCCCGCAAAGGTCTTTCCATTGTCGTCCAGAGCCACTTCCGAAATCAGCCCCACTTCGCTGAATTTTCCGTTGCCATCGTTGTGGTACAGAAATTCCGGAATCGAATCGTTGGCGATCACAATGTCCGGCCGCCCGTCGCGATCGTAGTCAGCAATCGCAATACCCAATCCCTTGGCGGGCTTCGCCAAACCGGCTTTCTCCGCCACTTCGGAGAAATGCCCGCCTCCATCGTTGTGATACACCAGCGGCGCAATCGGCGGAAAAATATCCGGATGACAATACGCCCGGTACCCTTCGCGATGCTCGCCGCACCAGTAGTCCACCCAATCCCAGGTCACATACCGCAGCACCACCAGATCCAGCAAGCCGTCGCCGTCGTAATCCACCCACGCCGCGCTCGTCGACCAGCCCGACCCCGCCACCCCGCTTTGCGCCGTCACATCCGTGAACGTTCCATTTCCATTATTGTGATACAGCGTATTCTTCCCGTACGACGTGACGAACAAATCCTCAAATCCATCATTGTCGTAGTCTCCCGCCGCCACTCCCATTCCGTACCCGAACCCCTGCAACCCCGCTTTTTCCGTGACATCTTCAAATGTCCCATCCGCTTTTTGATGAAATAGCCGGTTCCACGTGCGCGGCCCATCCTTCTGAGGAATCGTTCCCTTCGGCGTCGGGTCGTTGATCGGCGCGCCATTCACCAGAAAAATATCCAGCCGTCCGTCGTTGTCATAGTCGAACAGCGCCACGCCCGAACCCATCGTCTCAATCAGGTATTTTTTTGAAGTTGGCGACGCCACGTATTTGAAGCGAACGCCGCTCGCTTCCGTAATGTCCACAAACTTGCCCGCGCCGGACACGCCCGCGGCCTGTGGAACCTTAGCCGGCGCCTGCGCCCATCCAATCTCAGGCAGCAGCGCCGCAAAAATGACCAACAGCAAATGGCGGAAGCTTACAATTCGGCATCCACAACGTGAAGAACACATAGAGGTCGGCTGCCAATTCTCTCACAGCGTGCGCATTACCGCTTTCACTGCGGCGTTACATTCGTGCCAGCGTCGAGCGCCGCGTGCGGCCAGCCGCCGGTCCAGCTAAGCGAGGAAATCTGCAACGATGGCTTGCCGGACTTGCCGTCATACGCGTGAAACACGATGATGTCCCCTTCCGGCTGCAGCAAAACCGACTCGCCTCCCGGCCCCGACCACCGCGAATTTCCCGCCAGCAATTGTGTTCCGCCGCCGTGCAGCAAAGGTTTCCCCTCGGCGTCCACATACGGCCCGGTGATGTTTTGAGACCGTCCCACCATGGTGCGGTAATTGCTCTTCACCCCGCGGCAGCACAAATCGAATGACACAAAAAGATAATAATAATCCCCATGATGAACGATCACCGGCGCTTCTACCGCCTGCCAGTCGCCCGGCAGTCCCGGGCGATTTGAACCGGGATTTTCAGGCCGTTCGCGAGCCGCCAGCGAATACACTTTCGTATCTTCGCTCGAAAGTTTCCCCGACTTCGCGTCGATCCGGCGCATCTTGATTCCGCTCCAGAAACTTCCAAAGCTCATCCACGGACGACCCTCGGCATCGAAAGCAATGTTCGGGTCGATGGCATTGAAGTCATCTTCTTTTCGCGACACCAGCACCACACCTTCATCAACCCACTGGAAATCCGGATTGGCGGGATCGAGCGTCTTGTTGGTAATCAACGCGATGCCGGAAGTGTTTTTTCCGAATACCGAGTACGCGTAATAAATATGATACCGCCCGTTGAAAAACGAAGGATCGGGCGCCCACAAGTCCTTCGTTTCAGGACTCGCTTTCTTGATCCATTCAGGGATGCTCTTGAATACATATCCGCAGCGCTTCCAGTGATGCAAATCCTGCGAGCACCGTATCGGCAACTGACCCTCGGGAGCCTTTTCCGTCACCGTGCCAAACAAATACCAGGTCTTGCCCTCCTTGATGATCGAAGGATCATGCACCCCCTCCACATCTCCCTCGACCTTGAAC
>JBBSFG010000029.1:0-20000 GCA_038238965.1 Candidatus Acidiferrales bacterium
CAAGGAATGGGCGGACGCCTATGACAAACACGCAAAGGCGACGGGTGTGACCGACGGAATTGTGAAATACGACGCGCCGACGCGAACCGAGATCGAAGGCGATACGGCCTACGTGGTCGTGCCTACGGTTTACGCTTACAAAGAAAATGGCAAATCTCTTGTGGAAGAGGGCCAGATGACTTTTGTTCTGCACGCAGAAGCGGGTGGGTGGAAGATCAGCGGGTGGACCTGGACCGGCGCTAAGCCACACGCAGCGAAATAGCCAGTTGCCTAATTTTCCGCCACGTTCAATTTTGTTTCCATCAGCTTGACGGAATTTCCGCCCACCATGATGGTGAACGTTCCCGGCTCGACCACGCGGCGCATTTCGCGATTCAAGAACGACAGTTCGTCGAAGCCCAGGGAAAAAACCACAATTTTGCTCTCACCCGGATTCAGCGCAATGCGTTGAAATCCTCGCAACTCTTTCACCGGCCGCGTCACCGAACTAACCTCCTGCCGGATATACAGCTGCACCACTTCCTCGCCGCGCACAGCCGAGGTATTGGTTACCTCCACAGAAATTTTCGCGGATCCTGCCGGTGGAATCGATTGCGGTGAGGCCCGCGGATTAGAATATTTGAATGAGGAGTAGCTCAATCCCCAGCCAAAGGGAAAAAGCGGCTCGGTGGTCGAGCCCAGATACTCACGCTTGGCTGACGGCTTGTAATAATAATAATCGGGCAACTGGCCCACCGAGCGCGGCACGGTGATCGGCAATTTTCCGCCGGGATTGTAATCGCCAAAAATTACATCGGCGACGGCTGCTCCGCCTTCCTGGCCGAGGTACCAGCCCTCCAGAATGGCCGGCACTTTTTCGGCGATGTAATTGATGGAGTTCGGCCGGCCATGTTGCAGGAACACCACCACCGGCTTGCCGGTAGCCAGCATGGCTTTCACCAGATCGTCCTGATTTCCCAACAGGTCGAGGCTGTCGCGATCGCCCTTGTGCTCCGGCGCCCAGGCCTCGCGCGAAGTCTGCTCGTTGCCGCCCAACGCTAGAATAATCACGTCGGCATTCGCCGCTAGCGCCGCTGCCTTCTCGATGCGCTTTGCATTCAGCGCCGCATCGCCGAGCACCACCTTGTCGGCATCCCAGTCGGGGTCCGTCTCGGTGATTTTGCAACCTTCGGCATAAATTATTTCCGCGTTCGAGCCAATTTTGTCGCGGATTCCCTGTACGACGCTCACGCCTCGTCCCGGTTTGTCGCTGTAGCCGCCCAGATGCACGTCCGCGGCGTTGGGCCCGATCACCGCGATGCGCTGGTATTTCGTTTTCGACAGCGGCAGCAAATTTCCGTCGTTCTTCAGCAGAATGATCGCTTCGCGCGCCGTCTTCAAGGCCAGCTGCTGGTGCTCCACGCTGTTGGTTATTTTTTCCGCGTACTCCGGATCGACCTGGGCATCCTCAAACAATCCGGCAAGGAATTTCGCGCGCAAAATCCGCGTCACCGCACGGTCCACGGCGGCCTCAGAAATCTTTCCCGCTTTGATTAGCGCCGGCAAATCCGGATACGCCTCTGGAAATGGCAGTTCGATATCCACCCCGGCTTCCAAGGCATACTTCGCCGCGGCTTCGTTTGTACCGGCGATATGGTGCAGGGTTCTTAGTTCCCGGATGCCGAAATAGTCGGACACCACCAGGCCATCGAATCCCCACTCGCCACGCAAAATGTCTTCGAGGAGGTGGCGGTTGCTGTGCGAAGGGATTCCATCGACTTCGTTATACGAAGGCATCACCGTTCGAACATGGCCTTCCTTCACCGCTGACTCGAATGGTTTCAAAAAATATTCCCGTACCACCCGCTCCGAATAATTTCCCGGTGCCGCATTCGTTCCTGCTTCAGGCTGGCCGTGCACGGCAAAATGTTTTGCCGTAGCCATCACGTGCGACTTATCGATGTTCGGGCCCGTGCCCTGAAATCCTTGGATGGCCGCGAGGCCGATGCGGGCCACCAGGTAAGGATCCTCGCCGTAGGTTTCTTCCGTGCGACCCCAGCGCGGGTCGCGCGCCAGATCCAGCACCGGCGCCAGGCAATGCTGCACGCCTCGCGCGCGCACTTCCGCCGCCGTCGCCGTAAACACTTCACCGACCAGCCCGGTGTCCCACGTTGACGCCAGGGCAATGGCTTGCGGATAGGAAGTGCCCTTGGGCGCGACATGCCCGTGCAAGCATTCATCGTGAAAAAGTATTGGGATACCCAACCGGGTATTTTCTTTCGCCCACTTCTGCACGGCGTTGGTGAATTCCGCCTCCGCTCGCGGGCTACGCTTCTCGCTGGGGCGCGAAATTTCTCCCAGGCCGTTTTTGATCAATAGGGCGGCACGCTCGGGAACAAAATTTCCTGCCTGGTCGACAAACAAATCCCGCGAGTCTTTGAAAAACTGGCGATTCTCCCAGGCGCTTTCCATCTGAGCGACTCTTTCGTCGAGCGTCATGCGCGACAATAGGTCCGCGACACGTTCCTCGACTGGCAATTTCGGATCCTGGTACTTCGCGGCAGTTTGCGCGCGCACTGTTGCCGAGCAATACATAAGTGCCGCGCAACAGAACAGAAACCTTCGCAGTACTTTGCAAGCAAGCGGATGTAGTCGCATACGGTCCCATTGTTCCAGATGATTATATAAACGCCAGCTACTATGCCATGGGTGTTCCAGCTCGAGCCTGTTAGTTGGAGCCCGCGGTATGCTGCGGCGTCGATTCGATCACGGCGAGTAGGGAGCTTAAAAACCCCAGGCGCAAAATCTACACGTCGGGCGCCCGCGAAGAAGAAAGATAGTTTGCGGCCGTGGCGGTCAGGTGATCGGCGCAGCGGTTACTTGCGATATTGCTGGTCGCTGACGTGTTCCATCCAGGTGACGACTTTGCCGTCGAGCTTTTCCTGGATGGCGATGTGGGTCATGGCGGTGGTTGGCGTAGCGCCGTGCCAGTGTTTTTCGCCGGGTGCGAACCAGACGACGTCGCCCGGGTGAATTTCTTCGAGCGGTCCGCCTTCGCGCTGAGCCCAACCGCAGCCGGAGGTGACGATGAGCGTTTGGCCGAGCGGATGGGTGTGCCAGGCGGTGCGCGCGCCGGGCTCGAAGGTGACGCTGGCGCCTTGCACAAATGCCGGATCGGGCGCCTGAAAAAGTGGATCGATCCTTACCGTGCCGGTGAACCAGTCTGACGGGCCTTTGGCGGAAGGTTGCGAGCCGACTCTTTTGATTTCCATGGTTGCGATCCTCACTGACGACTTTACTTTTTGTATCCGGGTTTCTTGTAGAGCTCGGCCGAGTTGTTGACCGTAGATTTTTCTCTTAAGGAAGCGAGGCTGTCGATCAGCGGCCGGTCAGCCGTTCATGGAATTCGGAATAGCGAGCGCCCTGGGGTTTGATGTGGGAGGAAGCGGTTTCGATGGCGCGCAAGTCTTCGGATGTGAGCTCGAGGTTCGCCGCTCCGATGTTTTCTTCGAGACGAGCCAGTTTGGTTGTGCCCGGAATGGGAACGATCCAGGGCTTTTTGGCGAGCAGCCAGGCGAGTGCGATCTGAGCTGGTGTGGCCTTCTTTTTTTTCGCGAAGGTGGTGAGCAGATCCACCAAAGGCTGGTTCGCTTTGCGATTTTCGGGATTGAGGCGGGGCACGGTGTTGCGGAAATCGGCGGTGTCAAATTTTGTATCTTCGTTGATCTTGCCGGTGAGGAAGCCTTTCCCGAGAGGGCTGAAGGGAACGAAGCCGATGCCGAGCTCTTCGAGGGTGGGCAGAACTTCTTCCTCGGGCTCGCGGAACCACAGCGAATACTCGCTCTGAAGCGCAGCGACCGGTTGGACGGCATGAGCGCGGCGGATGGTCTTCGCGCCCGCTTCGGAAAGACCGAAGTGTTTCACTTTGCCCTGCTGGATGAGATCTTTCACCGCGCCGGCTACGTCTTCGATGGGCACCTCGAGATCGACGCGGTGTTGATAATAGAGATCGATGGCATCGACCTGGAGGCGTTTGAGCGAGCCTTCGACGGCTTGCTTGATGTGTTCGGGCCGGCTGTTTAAGGCGCTCCACCTGTCTGAGTCGCCGGGAGCAGGCGCCCAGCCGAATTTGGTGGCGATGATCACTTTTCCGCGGAACGGAGCGAGGGCTTCGCCGACGAGCTCTTCGTTTACGAGCGGGCCGTACACTTCGGCGGTGTCGAAAAATGTGACGCCGCGTTCTACGGCGGCGCGGAGCAGCGAGATCATCTCCTGTTTGTCTTTGGCGGGGCCGTAGGACCAGCTCATGCCCATGCAGCCGAGGCCGATGGCGGAGACTTCCAGATTGCTGTTTCCGAGTTTGCGCTTCTGCATTGATTCTCCTTCGAAGGTTTCGCGCCCGATGGATCAGCCGCCATCCGTCGCAATCAAACTTGCGCGTGGTTCAGAACGCTGATGGTCCACTCGAAACGACTCTTGTAGTACAGGCCTTATACAAGTTTCCATTCTTCCGCGAGGAATGGTCAATGCCCGATGAGCTGGATCAACGGATAAATCGCATGGTACTCCACATCGCCCGAAGATTAGCTGGATGCTTTTTGATTGCGCAGCTTGTAGAAAGCGACGGCAGCGATATTACTGATGATGACGGCACCTGCAATCTTGGCGGCGTACTCCAGCGGATTCACCACATCGACGAATGGGAAGGTGGAGGTCAGCAAACTGAAGAGCGAAGCGCAGAAGCCTAGAACGGATACGAATTTGAGCCAGGCGGGGAGGGATTTGCGCAGGGCCTGGGCGCCGACGATGGGGATTGCGAACATGGCCATATACATCAGCTCATAGTGGGTGAAACTGGCGTTGGAGAGAATTTGAAAGGCTTCCTGCGCGTGGACTCCGACGCTGGCCAAGAGCAGCAACAGCAGAACTAACGCCGAGGTGCAGAAAATTGAATTCACCGGGGTCTTCCAACGCGGATGCAATCGCGTGAACCATTGCGGCAACAGATTGTCCCAGCCCACGGCCATGGGCAGGCGCGTGACTCCCGAGAAGAGATAACTCGCCGCACCGAGAAGCCTTAGTTGCAGCAGGAGAATGGCGACGACGGCGACGAGATTGCCGATTCCAGAATTGCCGAGAGCAATGCGCAGGGTCTGTGGAATTGGAGCGATGAGGTCAATGGCGCCGGGCCGGGCAAAGGCTACTACCGAACCGGTGCCGAGGATGAACATGGTGCAGATGATCGGCGAAGCAATCCATACCGAGCGGGTGATGTTGCGGGCTGGCTGGCGGCTTTCTCCGGCGAAGATGGCGATATATTCGAGGCCGCTCAACGCGCCCACGAGCATCTGGCCGAACAGCGCCATGGAACGCAAGTTGCGTGGCGGCAGGGCCAAGGCAAGTGCCATGCGATGATGCGTGGCCGGTTGGGCCGCGCCGTGATCCCAGAGTGTCCAGAGCGGAAGCAGAATCAGAGCCACAAATACCGCAATCATCGCCAAGCCGCCGATGTTATGGATCCATTTACCCCAATCCAACCCGCGCAGGGCCGCTAGCGTGATGGCCGCGACGATAGTGGCCACAATTGCAAATGAAGCCAGATGATTTTCGGGCAGCCACGCGGCCTTTGGGCCGATCAGGTAAGCCAACTCCGTGGGAATGGCGTACAGGATCGTGGCGGTCACGGCGATGCCGTAGACCCACAGATTCCACGCGGTGAGAAAACCACCGAGGCCGCCGTATGCTTTGTGAGCCCAAACATATAGGCCGCCTTCAAGGGGCATGATGCGGTTGAGGCTGATCACCACTACGGCCATGGGGAAATAGAACAGCAGCATGGCGGCGATCCAGGTAAAAGCCTGCGCTCGCCCCAACACTGCAGCGACGCCAACCCAGCCGCTGCCTACTACGCAGAGCACCTGCGCCAAAACCAGGTCGCGCAGACCCATGCGGCGATGCAAGCCGTGTTCGGCGACGGGAGACGGGGAATCGCTGGGCATGAAGCGGGAATGCTCGCACAGTCGGCGGCTACAAGCCAGCGCACGCGGGGAACGAAACGAAGAGACTGATTAGCGGCGTTCGCTCGCGGACTACGGTTAATCTGCGCTGGTGCGGTACTGATTGAGCATTCCTGCAGCGGCCGGTGGGTTCGCGGGATTATTCTTTCCATAATGCACTGAAACTTGGGAGGACTGGAATGGCGCGAAGAAGCAGCTTTGCGGATATGCAAGCCGAACAGGCAAGAATGACCGAAAGCTGGAAGTCGGAAGGGCGTTTGAGCGAAGCGTGGGTGGTGACGGATCCTGAAATTGTGGAGATTTTTTCTGCCGGTGTCGCGTTCGGCATAGTGGCGGGAGCCCGCGGCCGCAGCGATCCGGCGTACTCACCGGACGAATGGCGTAAAGCGCTGCGTGAGGCGGTGGAGAAAGCCGCTACGCTGGAAGCCAAGCTGGAAGCGGCCCAGGCGGGAATGCAGAATGGAGAGAAAGGGTAGAGAGGGCGAGACCCTACGGTCAGGTCGAACGGTGTTAAGGTCTACCTCGCGCACGCGACTTGTTAGAGGCTGTAATGTGCAGTGACGCGTGCTACTTTGCCATGCGGTGACAGCTCCATGAACTCCGCGGTGTGGGTTCCCTTTTGATTAGTGTAGTAGAGGACCACGCTGTTTATCCCCCAGAGGACGTCTTCGATGTGAAAGTGGAGTTCCGGGTAAGCCTCAAGTCCTCGCTGAAAGTAAGCTTTCAGGTTGGCCTTTCCGACGACCTTTCCACCCGACGTTCCTAACAGTTGAGCGGCAACCGGCGACGTCAACTCGATTGCGTCGTCGTAGTGGGCCATGATGGCGTCCAGATCATGGGCATTCCAGGAGGCAACCCAATCGTTGGCCAGATTGGAGGCTTCGTCTCTTGTCACTGGTGTTTTCTCCATACGAGGTTCGTCAAAATCCGAATGCATTATAGAACGTCGTATCGCAACGAGCAGTATTCAAGGAGCTGGCTTGCAGGCGACGACCGCCAGATACATACTTCTGGAACTTGGAAGCTTGGAGCAGGACGCAGATCGGGTGACCCCATTCATGCAGCAAGATAAAGATATTGTGAGCCAATGGAGCGAGTCCGCGCCTTACTGGGAAAAGCACCGCGAGATTATCAGGGAGATGTTTGCGCCGGTGACCGATGCGCTGATTGAAAGCGCCGGGATAACCAGCGGCTCGGTGGTGCTCGACGTGGCAACGGGTCCCGGAGAACCGGCGTTAAGTATTGCCGAGGCGGTAAGGCCTAAGGGCCGGGTGGTAGGTACGGACATTGTTGCCGGAATGGTGGAGGCGGCGCGGCGAGAGGCCAGCCGGCGGCAGCTTCAGAACGCCAAGTTCGAAGTAGCGTTTACCGATAAGCTACCGTTTGCGCCTGAAACTTTCGACGCCGCGGTATGCCGCTTTGGAGCGATGTTTTTCCCGTCTCCCGTTCATGGAGTTCGCGACATGTTGAGGGTGCTGAAGCCTGGCGGGAAGGTCGCGCTGGCCGTGTGGGGATTCGCGCAGAAAAATCCATTCCATTTCGCGGTGTCGCAGGTCGTCGACCGGTATGTCGATCCCACTCCTCCCGTTGCGGATGCGCCAGATGCATTTCGGTTTGCGACTCCTGGCGAGCTGCTGGCTATTCTTTCTGAAGCGGGCGCGACAGAGACCTACGAACAGTTGCTGGGGTTTTCGATACGGGCGTCGATTTCGCTGGAGGATTTCTGGATATTACGATCGGAGATGTCGGAAAAGTTTCGCGGAAAGCTCGCTAGTCTTTCAAGTTCCCGATTGGCGGAACTGCGGGGAGAAGTAATTGAGGCCATCGGTACATACACTTCGGGAGGCGAGATCAGTTTTCCCGCTGAGGTGCTGATCGTGGCTGGAACGAAGCCTAGGTAAGGCGAGGTGGAGGGCGAGTAGCGGCTACGGTCCGGCTTTTTGCATTTCGGCGCGAAAGTCATCCTGGCATTTTCTGGCTGTCGACAGCAGTACATTGAACTCCGGCAGCGCGGCGAGCGATGCGTACGAGCGATCTTTCTTGAGGCCGGTATAGCCGCAATATCCGCCATGGATGGAATACTTTAACAATCGAATGGCCTGGTCCGTTCGTCCACAGATGGCGGCGTCGCCCGCAATTACGTAGGCGGGTTCGTGATCGGGGTCTTGCAGAGCTCGATCTCCCAGTTCCAAGGGGTTGAGGGTGGTCCTCGTGGTCGCGGGCGAACCTGGATTTTCCACGCAAGCGGCAATCAAGTTAGCGTAATCAGTCCCGATTCGTGAAGCTGCCTCGCGGGCTTGATCTTTCTTGCCCTGCACGACAAAAATTCTGGCGCGATTGGTTTCCGTCCATTGCGAGCCAGAGTCAGCCTGAAGAAAATCGAGGGCGCGTTCGTAATTGCCAAGCTGTCGGAAAGTGAAGTTACAGGATCGGAAAGCCGGGCTACCGCGATCCAGCGCGAACGCTGCGTCACATTCGCGGGAGGACTCTTCGATAGCGCCGCCATAACGCAGCACGTACGATAACGTGAAGTGGGCGTCGGCGTTTTCCGGATGACGCGCCAACGTGGCCTTAGCCTGTTTGTAGGCGGCCACCAGCTCACCTCGCTCGACATTCTCGAGAACTAAATCATCAGCGGCCACCACGAGATTCGGGTCAAGAGCCAATGCTCGTTGCAGCGTTACGCGGGAGCGCTCGAATAACTGAGTATCCAAGCCTCCATAGGCGAATTGAAAATGGTAGCGTTGACCGAGGGCGGCCCAAGCCCGCGCGAAGGCGGGGTCCAATCCCACGGCGCGTTCGAGTTTGGCGATAGCGTCGCGGTTCGGTCCCGAGTCGCTCGTTGCCGGGATGCTGCGAAGATAGAGGTCGTAGGCCTCCTCATTCTTTGTTCCCGAATGGGCTTCTTCGAAGCCAGCCGAGGCGCCGAGCGCGGGGATGAGCCCTGCGCGAATACTGGAGGTAATCTGTCCGCGCATGGCCAGCATGTCGGGCGATGCGACCGTCACGGTGTCGCGCCAGATGGCGCGATTTTCCGCAACGTCCACCGCTTCCAGCGTCAATTGAAGCTGCTGGCCTTCTTTCAGGTAGTGTCCGGTGACCACGTCGCTGACGTGCATGGCGATGCCGGCTTGCTGGGCGTCGACGCCGGGCGAGTCGTACTTGCTGCTCGTCGAAAAGGGGCGGATGGAGAGCGAGCGCGCATAACTGAGCGAATTGGCAATTTCGTCGGCGACGGCCAGCCGAAGGAAATCGAGATCTTTGTCGCCACCCACATTTTGCAGCGGGAGAACGGCGATGCTGCGTTGGCTGGCAGACACGGTTGAGGGATTCGACGCGCGTCCGCGCCAGAATATAAATACCGTTGCCGCGACAACAATGGCGAGCGCGGCCGCGGCAAGCAACTTGAATGAGTGCGATCGCGATGCATCCGGACTATTGTGCGGCGTGGGAGAGGCCGAGACCGCGCCGCTCACTGGGATAGCCGCGGCGCCGCCTGCGGCAGATGCCAGAGGTGTTCGCGAGCCGGATGAACTTCGGGAGCCAGAAGAAATCTGCGAAGGCCGCGCGGGATGGGCGTCGCCGATGTCTGCCGGGAGACTCGGGGCCGCGGGATACGGGGCGGAACGACCGGAATCGGTGTCGCGCCGCAGACGCTTGAGTTCGGCGCGAATTTCCGAGGCGTGCTGATAACGTAATTCGCGATCTTTTTCCAGGGCGCGATTGATTACGTCTTCAACGCGAGCGGGGAGATCGGGATTCAAGCGCAGTGGCGGAATTGGACTGCGATTTAATATCGATTCGAAAATCAGACCGGAGGTATCGCCGCGAAAGGGGAGCGCCCCTGTGGCCATCTCATACAGAACCACGCCAAAGGAAAAAAGATCGCTGCGCGCGTCCACCGGTTTGCCGCGGACCTGCTCAGGGGACATGTAGGCGACGGTGCCTAGAGTCGTGCCCGCGCCGGTAAGATGATCGTCATCCCGGCCTTGCGTGGTTTCCAGATCTCCCGGAATCGCGGCGCTGTTCGCGGCGGCGCCTTCGGAAATTTTAGCCAGTCCGAAATCGAGAATTTTTGTGGAACCGCGCCTAGTAACAAAAATATTTGCCGGCTTGATGTCGCGATGTATGACTCCGGCCTGGTGGGCTGCGTCCAACGCGTCGGCGAGTTCGATGCCGATGTCCAGCAGGCGTTCGGTTTCAAGCGGCCGGCCAGTGATGATATGTTTCAGCGTGGCGCCGTCGAGAAATTCCATAGCGATGAAGGCGCGGCCATTTTCCTCGCCGATGTCGTAGATGGTGCAAATGTTTGGATGGTTTAGCGCCGACGCAGCCTGAGCCTCGCGCTGAAAACGCGCCAGGGTCTGCGGGTCGCGCGCCACGTCTTCCGGCAGGAATTTCAGCGCTACGAAACGTTTCAGGCGAGTATCTTCCGCCTTGTACACTACGCCCATGCCGCCACCGCCGAGCTTTTCGACGATACGGTAGTGAGAAACGGTTTGGCCGATCATTCGTTAGCGATGTTACGCGGCCAAAACAATACAAGTCAACGCAGGTGCACAACGTCCAGGTTCGGCTCGGGGAGTTCCCAAGCGGTTTTGCGTGAATTGTGCGCGTAGGAGGGCTCGATACCTGGAGGAGAGCTAGGCGGTGGCGCTGGGGGAGGCGCGGAGGGCCGGGGCGTGGCTTTGGGTTTGCTCTGGCTGCGTGAGCATTGCGGCGGGGCGAGTTTTGTGGCACTTGTGTTCGAGGGCGGCGCCGATGAACGCTGCGAATAAAGGATGGGGCTCGAGGGGTTTGGATTTGAATTCGGGGTGGAACTGGCAGCCGAGGAACCAGGGGTGGTCGGGAGCCTCGATGATCTCGACATAATTTTCGTCGGGAGTGCGGCCGGTGATGCGCAGTCCCGCGGCGAGCAGAGTTTTTTCGTAGTCGCGATTGAATTCGTAGCGGTGGCGGTGGCGCTCGCTGATTTCCAGTTTGCCGTAGGCCTGGTGAGCGAAGGAGCCGGGCTCGAGCTTGCAGGGCCAGGCGCCGAGGCGCATGGTGCCGCCCATTTCGTCGACGCCGAGTAACTCGCGAAGTTTATAAATGACGCGATGAGGCGTTTGCGGATCGAATTCGGTGCTGTCGGCTTGTTTTAAGTCGGCCATGTCGCGGGCGTATTCGATGGTGGCGCACTGCATGCCGAGGCAAATGCCGAAAAACGGAACTTTATTTTCGCGGGCGTACTGAATAGTGTGCACCATGCCTTGGATGCCGCGCTTGCCGAATCCGCCGGGGACCAGAATGCCGTCGTAGCCGCGCAAGCGATTGGCGGCGATTTCGGCGGACGTTATTTCTTCCGCTTCAATCCATTCCAGAACTGTTTTGTGCTGATGCGCGAGACCGCCGTGGAGGAGAGCTTCGCGGAGGCTCTTGTAGGCGTCTTCCAACTGGACATATTTGCCGACTACGGCAATGCGCACTTCGCCGGAGGGATGATTCATGCGTTGAACGAGGTCGAGCCAGGGCTGCATATTGGCGGGATTGTCGGCGAGCTTAAGGTGATGAACGATTTCGGCGTCCAGGCCTTCCTTGGCGAGTTCAACCGGAACGGCGTAGATGGTGTCCACGTCTTCCATGGAAATGACGCAGGAATCTTTGACGTTGCAGAACAGCGCGATTTTCTTTTTCAGTTCCTCGGGAATGTGGCGGTCGCTGCGGCAAAGCAGAATGTCTGGCTGGATGCCGATGCCCAGCATCTCCTTGACGCTGTGCTGAGTCGGCTTGGTTTTCAGTTCGCCTGCAGCAGCGATAAAAGGAACGAGGGTAACGTGCACGAATAGAGTGTTGTGGAAGCCCAGTTCGAGGCGCATCTGACGGATGGCTTCGAGGAAGGGAAGGGATTCGATGTCGCCAACGGTGCCACCGATTTCGACGATGACGACGTCAACGGCTTCGGAAACTTTCCGGATGGTGGCTTTGATCTCGTCGGTGACGTGGGGGATGACCTGGACAGTTTTGCCGAGGTAATCGCCACGGCGTTCTTTGGTGAGAATGGTTTCGTAGATGCGGCCGGTGGTCCAATTATTGTCGCGGGAAAGTTTGGCGTGGGTGAACCGCTCGTAGTGGCCGAGGTCGAGGTCGGTCTCGGCGCCGTCCTCGGTGACGAAGACTTCGCCATGCTGGAAGGGGCTCATGGTGCCGGGATCGACGTTGAGATACGGATCGCACTTTTGCAGGGTGACTTTGAAGCCGCGACT
The DNA here is from genome assembly GCA_038238965.1 of Candidatus Acidiferrales bacterium. Lineage (GTDB taxonomy): Bacteria > Acidobacteriota > Terriglobia > Acidiferrales > UBA7541 > Acidiferrum. The sequence goes on from JBBSFG010000029.1 coordinate 12,242, forward strand.
TTCGAGGAGACAGCCGATAGAGGAGGCAGCTACGCCTTTTCCCAGTGAGGAAACAACACCGCCGGTAACAAAGATATATTTTGGCGCCATCTGTCAGTTCGCGGTTTCAAAGCGCGAACTTATTGGTCCTCCGCAGGTGACGTACAAGGAATTATGAACGGAAGGGGAGAGAGAGTCAATTGAGAAGGAGCGGGCTAATTTTTTGATCGATTTCGGGGAATGCCGAAAGGGCGGATCGGTCGAAGAGAGATTCCTCGCTGGGTAGCGCGGCTCGTTCGCTATCGCGAACGAGAAGAAAAAGCCGCGTCACTCCACTCGGAATGACCGTTTTGAGGTGCGTTGGTTGATGTGGTTGCCAAGATCAGGCGAGGTTTGGAGTGCGTTGGTGGACGTGAGCGGCCGAGATCGGTCGCGGGTTACCTGGGATGGTTGGAACTTTTGCGAGGTGCGGGCGGAAGTATGGACGTATGCGTGGAAGAGCGAGATTTTTGCGCAACTTTGTTTCCGCCGCGGTGTTTTTCTTTGTGGGCCCGGGTGTGTGCTGGGGCGTGGAATTCCTGGTAACACGGGTGGTACTGAGGTACTTATTCGTGAAAAATCAGGGGCTGTCTAACAGCCATTTTTGAGGAGCGCCCATCTAAAGTTTCATGCCTTTCCGGACCAACTTGTCCGGTTCGGTCCAATTCTTTCCAAATGTGTCCGTTAGATTCCAGTCTAATTCAGAGGGTGGGAAATGAAAAAAGACAGGTGCAAGGTAAGCGGGAACGAGGCTGCAGCACTGGCCGGGCTTTTTTTTGTGGCAGCGGCTTTTTGCGGCGGTGTTTACGGACAAATTCCGCAGGCGGCGGTGCATAACACGGGCAAGGGCGGGTACGACGTCGCGCGTGAAAGTGCCATCAGCGGCAAGGTGCTGGAATATAGCGCGACCGGCAAGAGTGCGCCGAGGGGGCCGCATGTGACGGTGCAAACGTCTTCGGGCACGGTGGATGTACATCTGGGGAACGCGAGGACGCTGAAAGCAAACCACCTGACGCTGCAGGCGGGGGATTCGTTGACGATCACGGGAGAAAATGTGGCGTACGGCGACGGAACGGTATTTCTGGCGCGCGTGATTCAGAAAGGTTCGCAATCGGTGGCAGTGCGTTCGAGAGCGGGCATGCCGTTATTACCCACGGCGCGCAGCGCTGACGGCCGGATCGTGGCTCCGGAAGGTGTGCGATGAAGACCCGAGCGATGAACCGGCTTTTTTTCGTCAGCGCGTTGATTGTGGGTTCCGTGGCTGCAGCGTGCGGCGGCGGGGGAAATAATACGCCGACACCACCGCCTCCCACGGGGAATTTTTCAAACGCCAGTTTGACCGGGACGTATGCGTTTTCGATGACCGGGACGGATCTGAACGGGTTTTCGATCTCGCGCCTCGGGAGTTTCACGGCGGACGGGCAAGGGAACATCACCGCGGCAATTGAAGATGTGAACGACGGCGGATCGAACAGCACGTTCCTGTTCACCGCGGCACCCGCTTCGACGTATTCGATTGCCGCGAATGGGAAGGGGACGCTGACGCTGAGCCATCCGGATGTAAACAATCCTGCGGTGGCGGATAATTTTGTGTTCAGCGTGGCGCTGGATTCGACGTCCAGCGGGTTGATGGTTGAAACCGATGGATTTTCGACCATGAGCGGAAATTTCCACCTGCAAAATATCAGCAGCGCGTTTGCAACGGCTTACGCGTTTGATTTTGCCGGGGTGGACCTGGGGACCGGCGGCTCGATTTCGCTGATCGGGCAATTCACCACCAACGGTGTGAGCGGAGTGACGGGCGGGCTAGTGGACATAAACGACGACGCCTCCGCTTCGGGGCCGCTGACGATTTCGCCGGGGACGATCGCGCTGGATCCCAGCAATTTCAGCAACTTCGGGCGCGGGACGATGAACATATCGACGACGATCAACAGCCAGCTGGTTAACCTCAGCTATATTTTTTATGTGGTGGATGCCAGCCACATTATTTTTGTGGAGAACGACAGCAATGCGGCGACCAGCGGATCGGCAACGGCGCAGACGAATGTGCCGACTACCGTGGCGGCGTTTCCGGGCAGCTTTGTGTTTGCGATTGGGGGCGGAGCGTTCAGCAATAACCAGTTTGGACCGCTGGCGAGGGTGGGGCGGTTTACCACGGATGCCAACGGGGCGGTGACGAATCTGGCCCTGGACGAAGACTTCAGCGGCGGCGTTAATACCTTTCCAAAGAGCGGGGGCTTTTCCAACGTTACTTTGACAATCGATCCCGCGGGAACTGGAAGAGGCACGTTGAATTTCACGGACGTGACCAGAAACCAGCCGTTCATCTATATCTTCTATATGGCGTCGTCCACGCAGGGGTTCATTCAAGATAACTCCGCGAATGTGGTGGGAGACGGGACCATAACGGCGCAGTCCGGGACGTTCACTCCAGCGTCGTTGGCGGGGAATTACGCCATCGACTGGAGCGGCGTAAGCCTCGTGAATGGGTTCGAAGAGGACTTCGTGGGAGTGATTCCTATTTCGAACGCAGGGACCAACAACATTTCGGGCGGCGTGGTGGACTTCACGGAACTGGGCGACGGGAAAATCTTTACCGGCATACCAGTGAACGGATTCCTAACGCTGCAAGGAGATGGGTCGCTGGGCGGAGCGCAGGGGAATGCCATGCAACTGACGACTGCGACATCGCCGACTACTACGTTTAACTTCCGGGCGTACGTGGTGGATAACAACACGATCGTGCTGGCGGGCGTGGATAACGATCGCGTGGTGATTGGGACGGCGATTCGACAGCCGTAACGCCGCGATAATTTGTTGCCGCCCGTCAGAGTTCCTGGCGGGCGGTTTTTTTTGTGGCGGGAACAAGATCGCTGTGTGCGCCGAACGAAAGGTATCTGGCTTGCGCGCGGCAATCGAGGAGAGATTCCTCGCTGCCGTGGCGTGGCTCGTTCGCTGAGCGACCGAGAACGAAAAGGCCGCGCCACTCCACTCGGAGCGACCGTTTTTGAGTGCGTTGGTAGATGTGATTGACAAGATCTGGTGAGATACACCGCCCTGAGCCTGAGAAGGTTTAGTTTTGGAGGAGGGATTCGACGCGGGCGACGTCGGCGGGGACGTCTACGCTGACGGAGTCGTGGGCGACTTCGGCGACGCGAATTTTGTAGCCGTTTTCGAGCCAGCGGAGCTGCTCGAGTTGCTCGATTTTCTCGAGCGTGCCCTGGGGGAGAGTGGGGTATTCAAGGAGGGCCGCGCGCTGAAAGACGTAGAGGCCGAGGTGCTTGAGGTGGCGAGCCTGAACTTTGGCGCCGGTGTCGCGAACCCAAGGAATGGGGGCGCGGGAAAAATAGAGGGCGTTGTCGTCGAAATCGAGAACAGTCTTCACGATGTTGGGATCCATGATGTCGGCGGGAAGTTTGATTGGCGTGGCCACAGTGGCGATGGCGGCGGCGGGCTCCTGGAGGAGAGCGTCGATGGCGGCGTCGACCACTTCGGGATCGAGGAGCGGTTCGTCGCCCTGCACGTTGACGAAGACCTGGGCATCGGTGTGGGCGGCTACTTCGGCGACGCGTTCGGTGCCAGTGCGATGCTCGGTGCGGGTCATGCGGGCTTGGCCGCCGAAGGTTTTTACCGCTGCGATAATGCGATCGTCATCGGTGGCGACGATGACTTGGGTGGCGAGCTTGGAGAGTTTGGCGCGTTCGTAGACGCGCTGAATCATCGGGATGCCGGCGAGGGGTACCAGGGGCTTGCCCGGGAGACGAGTGGAACCGTAGCGCGCCGGGATTACGATTATAATTTCGGAGGCGCTCATCGGAGAAGTGCTCCAGTAGTAGTACTAAATTGATGATATTGATGCGCAAAACCGCGTTTTGGAACTGCCGCACAGCGCGAGACGCGAGTTTTACTTTGCCAGGTGATGCTAACACAGCGGCAAGCGGAGAGGCCCCGACCTACAGTAAAGTTTTTTCGAAAACGCGACGAGAAGTAGTGATTCGCGCTTGTAATCGTTAGGACGAGTGGTAGTATTTGCTGTAGTCCTGAACCGCGCGGCCGTCCCGGCAGGCCGGGATGACAGGGGGTGCCGTGAAACGCGATCTTCGCGTTGTGATCCGAAGTTTCATACTGCTGTTACTTGCCTGTTTCGTCGCCCCGCAAAGCTCCCGCGTAGTTGCGCAGGCCCAACCCGACGGAAAAGACGACAACAAAGCCAAAGAAGATGTGAAGCGCGATACGCCCGGCTTGCCGATCAAGCCCGGTGGAACGGTGCACATGGATGTGGACCTGGCGCTGGTGAACGTGACGGTGACCGATCCTTATAACCGGCTGGTGACCGGGCTGGATACGGATAATTTCCGCGTGTTTGAAGACAATGTGGAGCAGGAGTTGGTGACGTTTTCCGCGGAAGATGTGCCTATCTCCATCGGCGTGATTTTTGATTTCAGCGGAAGCATGGCGAACAAAGTTTCGAAGGCGAGGGAAGCGGCGCTGCAGTTTTTCAAGACAGCGAACCCGCAGGACGAATTTTTTCTGGTGAGCTTTAACGAGCGCGCGGAATTGACCAGCGCGTTCACCAGCAGCGTGGAAGATCTTCAAAGCCGCATGATGCTCAGCGTTCCGAAAGGGCGAACGGCGTTGTTGGACGCCATTTATCTGGGATTGAGCCAGATGAGGGGTGCACGTAACGCCAAGCGCGCCTTGCTCATCCTATCGGACGGAGGAGATAATCATAGTCGTTACAGTGAGAACGATATCAAGCGGCTGGTAAAAGAAGCGGACACCCAGCTCTACGCGGTGGGAATATTTGACCCCCTCGGATATCGCAACCGCACGCCGGAAGAACTCAACGGCCCATCGCTCCTGAGTGAAGTTACGGAGATGACGGGAGGGAGAGTCTTCGCGGTCGAAAAACTCGACGAGCTTCCGGACATCGCGTCGAAAATCGGCATGGAGCTGCGAAACCAATATGTCATCGGATACCGGCCAAGTAACAAAGCCCACGACGCGCGTTGGCGCAAAGTTAAGGTCAAATTGCATGCGCCTAAGGGACTTCCTCCACTCACCGTATACGCCAAGACGGGGTACTACGCACCGAGCCACTAGTTTCTCCGCGGGACAATTCGCAACGCAAGTGCGTTATTCGCTGTTGACGGCGCTGCTGGTGTGCGGCGTGGCGCTGGCCGCGCTGGCGCAAATCCCCATACCTAACGCGCAGCCTACGCCCCCGGGACAAGCGTCCGGGCAAGGCTCGAACATCAAAGTGGACGTCAACCTGGTGGTGCTGCACACCACGGTGCTGGACGATCGCGGGAGATTTGCGGAAGGGTTGAAGCAGGAAAATTTCCGGATACTTGAGGATAAGGTTGAGCAGAAACTCGCGGTGTTCAAGCGCGAGGATGTTCCGGTGAGCATGGGGCTGGTGATCGACAACAGCGGCAGCATGCGCGACAAGCGGCCGCGCGTGAATGAAGCGGCGCTGACGCTGGTACAGACCAGCAACCCGCAGGACGAAGCGTTCGTGGTGAACTTCAACGACGATTTCTATCTGGATCTGGACAAGGATTTTACCAACAGCATTCCGGAACTGAAGGAAGCGCTGGAGCGCATCGATTCGCGGGGAAGCACGGCGCTCTATGACGCGATTATCGGGTCGCTGGACCATTTGAAGAAAGCGTCGAAGGACAAGCGGGTGCTGCTGATCGTGACGGATGGCGAGGACAATACCAGCCACAATTCGCTGGATAAAGCGATCAAGGAAGTGCAGAGGACCGATACGGTGATTTATACCATCGGGCTGCTGAGCGAAGAGAGCAAGAAAAATTCGAAGCGGGCCAAGAAGGCGCTGGAACAAATCGCGCAAGCGTCGGGCGGGCTGGCATTTTTCCCCGAGAATGTGGATGACGTGCACAATATCTGCGAACAGGTGGCGCGCGATATTCGCAACCAGTACACGCTGGCGTACTATCCGACGAATACGAAGAGGGATGGGACGTTTCGCACGGTGCAGGTGGAACTGATTCCTCCGCGGGGGCGCGGGAAGTTGGTGGCGCGGACGCGGAATGGATATTACGCGCCGGGCGGAGGGAACGGGACGGCTTCGGGGAAGTGACGGCGGGTCGGGGTGCTTGTGGTTTTGTGCATGCTTGTTTAATTTCGAGTTAAGTCCAAGACAAAACAGTGGTGGATTGCGCGTGGGATCGAAGGCGGATCCCCAAACAGCAGATTCGTCACGCGGCGCTAAAGCGGCGGTTCTGAATGACGGGCTGGAGCTGTGTGTGCTTCTTGGTTGCCAAGTTCATGTAGCTAATTTTTCAAATCAGGTAAAAAACTTTGGCCATGAGGGATGGCGGCGCTGAAATTTTGGGCAATGGTTTGTCCCATGTCGGCGAGGGTATTGCGCGTTCCCAGTGGCGCGCCTGACGCTTTTGCCGGCGTGAAGGCGAGGATGGGGACGTATTCGCGGGAATGGTCGGTAGTGGGCCAGCGCGGATCGGGATCGCAGCCGTGGTCGGCGGTGATGATGAGTAAATCGATAGTTTTGAGAGCCTGCAGGAAATTCTCCAGCCAGTAGTCGAATTCTTCCAGGGATTTGGCGAAGCCTTCGACGTCTTTGCGGTGACCGTAGAGCATGTCGAAATCGACGAGATTGCAGAAAATCAGGCCACTCGGGCGTGTGCGGAGGGCATCGGCTATTTTGGCCATGCCGTCGGCGTTGCTTTTTGTGGTGACGTAGTCGTCGATGCCGCGGCCATTGTAAATGTCGTGGATTTTGCCGATGCCGAAGACAGGGATGTTTTTTTCGGCGAGGACGTCGAAGAGCATGGGCCTGGGCGGATCTACGGCGTAATCGTGGCGATGCGGGGTGCGCGCGAAATTTCCTGGAGGGCCCGCAAAGGGGCGGGCGATGACGCGGCCGACGCGGTGCGGTCCATCGAGTAATTTACGGGCGATTTCGCACATGCGGTAAAGATCGGTGATGGGGATGACGTCTTCGTGGGTGGCAATCTGAAAGACGCTGTCGCCGGAGGTGTAGACAATGGGTTTTCCGGTGCGGAGATGCTCTTCGCCGAGCTCCTTGATGATTTCAGTGCCGGATGCGGGTTTGTTGCCAAGGGTGCCGCGGCCGATTTGATTTTCGAATTCGGTGATGAGGTCCGGCGGGAAGCCGTGGGGGTAAACGGGGAAGGCTTGCGGGAGCCAGATACCGGCCATTTCCCAGTGACCGGTAGTGGTGTCTTTGCCGGGGGAATGCGTCGCTCCTTTGCCGAAGGCAGCGAGGGGCGTGGTCGCGGGCGGCAGATGCTTCAGCGGCGCGATGTTGGCGAGTCCCAGTTTTACGAGCGTGGGCAATTTTAGCGGGCGGGATTCGGCGATGTGGCCGAGGGTGTTGCGCCCAACGTCGCCATAGTCGGCGGCGTCGGTGAGCTCGCCGATGCCGGCGCTGTCGAGGACGATCCAAAGGATGCGCGTGAAGGTGGGCATGTGATGCTGGCATTGTAGTACGCGATGGATTTGGCGTGGAGTGTGGTTTGCGCTTTGCGCTGATCAAAAAAAGATGCGGGCGGCTTACTCGATAGATCGAAGAGAATTTTCAAACAGCAGATTCCTCACCCGCCGTAAAATGGGGTGAATGACAATTGGGTTGCTTGTGTTGGTTGCCAGGGGCAGGTGATACGCGGTCACTACGGTGTGTATGCTCGGGTGGCGAGGCGGCGTATAATTTAAAGTTTAGGCAGAG
>JBBSFG010000030.1:0-19707 GCA_038238965.1 Candidatus Acidiferrales bacterium
CGCGGCCTCGCGTGCTGGTGTCCGCATCGGCAGTCGGCTACTACGGAAATCGCGGCGACGAGATACTGACGGAAAAAAGTGAAGTGGGGCGCGGGTTCCTCGCGGAGCTCGCGAGCGAATGGGAAGCCGAGGCCATGCAGGCCGAAGCGCTGGGAGTGCGCGTGGTGCGTACTCGATTTGGGATTATTCTGGCGAAACAAGGTGGTGCGCTGCCGCAGATGATGACGCCGTTCAAGTTTGGCCTTGGCGGCAAATTGGGGTCCGGGCGCCAGTGGATGTCATGGGTAACGTTGGAGGACGTGGTGGCAATCATCAAGCAAGCGCTGCTTGATGAAATGTTTAATGGCGCGGTGAACGTGGTCGCTCCCGAAGCGGTGCGCAACGACGAATTTACCGCGGCGCTGGCGAAAGCCATGCATCGCCCCGCGATTTTTGCGGCCCCGGCGTTCGCACTGCGGCTGGCAATGGGAGAAATGGCGGATGAGGCGCTGCTCGCCAGTGAGCGCGCCACGCCGCAAAAACTGCAACAAGTGAATTATCAATTTGTGTATCCGAATTTGGGCGAAGCGTTGCAGGCGATTCTGCGTTGACGCCGCCAGGAAATTCAATCGACGCGAGATCGGCTACTCCCAAAGTGGAACAACGAATGCGTGCGCCGTTCCAAATGGGGATGAATGAAGAGCGACTATCCCGTGAAAAATTCCGAGTACTTCTCACCATCTGTAGCGGCCGTCGCCCATAACCTGCTGATTGTAGAACTCTAATCTTTAATATCACGGTGCCCCGCGACGCGTTTCAGTCGAAGCAGCACGGCTGACTTTCGTTGGCCCTTCGGCTGCATTGCCATTGGCATGCGGCCCTTCCCGCAAAGTGGTTCCAGATTTTCGTTGGTAAGCGCGCCGAGTTTCTTCGTGCTTATGGCTGCTGTGGTGATGTGTGCCTGGGGTTGTGCCCACGTAGCAGCAGGCCCGTCGCCGAACCCACCTCCCAAAGGAAACGACATTAGCGTGGAAATCACGCCGCAGAGCGCATCGCTGTTGCTTGGCAATCAGTTGATGTTTACGGCCACAGTGCACAACACCACGGACTTGGCTGTGACGTGGAGCGTGAATGGCACCGTGGGAGGCGCACCGAACACCGGCACCATCACCGGCGCCGGGGTGTACACCGCTCCTATGGAATTGCCGGCTCCTTCCACTGTGCACGTCACGGCCACCAGTCTCGCCAATACCGCAAAGTCGGCCACCGCGGCGATAACCATTCAAAGCGACATCGTGATAACGATACCGTCCGGCGGGGCCGGCGGAATAACCGTAGAACTGGGAGCCACACGAACATTTCAAGCCAATGTTTCCAGTGCCGCGCATCCTGATCCCACCGTGTTGTGGAATCTCTCCGGAGCTTCGTGCCCGTTGGCATGCGGCTCCGTGGACGCCGGCGGCAACTACACAGCGCCGCAAATCCTGCCACCCGCGCCGCCGACGGTTACGCTTACGGCGCGCAGTGCCGCTGATCCCGGCAAGCAAGCCTCTGTTGTCATCACCATCACCAGTAATTTTCTGCTGCAGCTTGTAGTGCCCGCGAGTCTAGCCGTCAGCGCAACGGCCACATTCGTCGCCACGCTTACGCCGGTGGCGGGATCCAATCCCAGCACGACGCTGGCATGGAGTTTGTCGGGCAACGGATGCAGCGGTGTCGCCTGCGGAACGCTGGTGGTGGTGACCACGCAATCCGCGGGAGGAAATGCGACGGCAACGTCAGCGACCTACACCGCACCAGTGACAGTTCCCGTTCCTGATTCTCTTTCCGTGACGGTGACGCCGTTAGCTGATCCATCGAAAGTAGTGCAGCGAGGCTTCACGATTCAAGGTGGCTCGACGGGAGGAGGCGTCAGCGTCAGCGTGTCGCCTGTCGCAGCCACCCGCGCGATTAATCACCGGCTCACGCTTACGGCGCAAGTAAGTGGAACGCTGAATACCAACGTGACCTGGAATGTGAATGGCGTCGCCGGCGGCAGCGGCGCGGCTGGCCTGGTGTGCTTGGTGGGATCTAATCCATGTGAACCGGTCACAAGCGGCAGCGTCTTGCAAGTGGAGTACCTTGCACCGGCTTCGGCACCTTCCCCCAACCCCGTGACCGTGCAGGTCGTGAGCGCTGCGGATGCCACAAAGAGCGCCTCGGCTCAAATCACGATCATCAATCATGTTTTGGTTTCGGTGTTGCCGGGAAGCGACGTGCTCGCGCCCCTTGGCGTCCAGGCATTCACATCCACGGTTCTCGGCACCGATGACCAGGACGTGGTTTGGCAGATTCAAGGCGCGGAATGTGCCGGGCCCGGCATCTGCGGTGCGATCACAGCGGCGGGCTTTTATACCGCGCCCAGTGCGGCTCCCAATCCCGATTCGTTGCAGGTGGTGGCCATCAGTTCGGAGGACCCATCGCAATCGGGTAGCGCCAGCGTCACGATTTCGACAGGCGCCAATATTCTCACTCTGCATCCAGCCAGCGTGTATGCCGGTGCAGCGGACGGATTCACCCTGAAAGTGATTGGAAGCGGCTTCGCGGCTTCCACGCCCGGGCCGTCGTCGTTTCTGTTGATCGGAGGAACAGCGCGCACCACAACATGCAGCGACACAGGTGAGTGTGTCGCCCCGGTTACAAGTGCAGATGTCGCGCTGGCCGGAAGCGTCAGCGTGCAGATACAAAATCCCGACGGCTCAAAGTCCAACGCCGTCTCGCTGATAGTAGCGCCGCCAAACCTTTCGGATGACGTCATTACGCTGACGGCAGGGCAGCCCGGCGTTATGGGCAGAGACATCGTGGTGGTTGAGCCCACCACCGCAGGCGTATCGGTGCTGGGCAATGACGTCGACCTGGACGTAGCCGCGCTGGGATCATTTTCGGTCGCGAATAATTCCTGCACGCTGGGCGGAAATCCGGTGGTGTTGGCACGCCCGGCAAGCGGCGTCACTACCGCCGACGTGTGTGTTTTTGCCCAAAGCGGGCTGGACACCAGCATGACCTACACAGTGACTGGTCCCGGCGACATCGCAGTGATAGCCAAGCAACCGCTGGGGCTGGGCATCGTCCGGTTAACTCTCCAGCTTCCGGCTGGCGCCGCCGCATCCGCGCGCACGCTTTTTATTCAAAACACAAATCTGGACAAGACCGCTGCAAGCGGAACGCTTTGGGTGAATTGAGATCGGAAGAGGTGAATTGAGATGAGCTTTGTACAACGAAGGCGATTTCTGTGGATTATTTTTCTTGCCGGCATTGTGTTGGCCGCGGTAGTGGCCAACGCCACCACTCTGATGCCCATGAGCTTCGACGATCTGACGCAGCAAGCCGCGGCTGTGGCGCGATTGCGCTGCGTCACTTCCGAAAGCCGCTGGGACGGCGGAGAAATCTGGACCGAAACGCGCTTTGACGTTGTGGAGCGCCACAAGGGCCTGCTGCCCGCCACTGTAACCGTGCGGATGCTGGGCGGCCGCGCGGGGAATTTTTATTCGCGCGTGGACGGCGTACCGGCATTCCGTTCCGGTGAAGAAGTCTATTTATTTCTGTGGGAAAAAGCGGGCGAACCCTATCGTGTGCTGGGCTGGTCGCAGGGAACGTTCCGCATTGATCGGGACGCGAAAAGCGGCGCGGAAAGAGTGACGCAGGAATCGGCAGCAACGTCTTTCGATCGCCGCAGCCGCCAGTTCCAAGCGCATGGAATTAGACGAAAGGCGTTGCCGGCATTTCAGGAGAAATTGCGCCAGGCCCTGGCGCATCGCATAACTAGCCAACCCTGAAGGGACGTTGTACGGCGCAAGCGGACGGCGGTGTTGAAAGTGAACTGCACGCCGTGAATGCGCGGCAGTGTGCCCGGCCGCCAAGATTTAGTTGCATGCAGGCGGGCGAAGCGATGAATGAGAAATCTTCAGCGCACAGATGCAGCGATTCTTGAGGAGGTGGCGATGACTCGACGACGCAAACGAAGTATTGCAGTCATGGTAGCGGTATTTTATGGACTATGGGGCGCGGTCTCGGCAGCTGGCTACGCATTCAACGAAATCGTGCCGGACGTCCGGCAGCCGGCAAATATTTCAGGAGGCTCCGCTTGCCCGGTGCGTTCGCACATTCGCGCGGTGGCCGCTGCCCGCGCCGTGCAATGGAGCACAGCTTTGGGTGCGGACCCTCTTACCGTCATCACGCAGGATCAAACGCCCAGCGGGCGACTCTCCGAAATCGAACAAACCATCACCCAATCGATCGCGGTGTGGTCCGGCGTCGCGGGAACTACGCTGCAGTCCGTCACGGGGTCAGTCACCCGCACGGGCGTGCAGAACGCCTGTGGGTCGGACGGGATCAACTCCATCTGTTTCGACCAGGCGGACCTGGCGTTCACCCCCGGAGTGCTGGCATTCAGCCGCGTCATCACCGCTGATCGTATCGGCGTGCAGATTGGTACTGGAACTCCTTCAACGGAGATTGGAGAAATCCTGGATGCCGACATTTATTTCAATCCCAGCGATCCACACACTACCTATGCGACGGCGGCCGCGCTAGCCGCGACGCCGGCGGCTTACGATCTGGAATCGATTTTGACCCACGAGCTGGGACATACCCTGGGTTTCAGCCACTCCGCGGTGTGGAGCGCCATCATGTTTCCGTATGCGCCGACACCCGGAACGTTCAGCGGAGTGCGCCCGTCAGTTGGGCTGCCGGACGCGCCATTGGGAGAAGACGATCGTACCGGGTTGCGCGTTTTGTATCCCGACGTGTCGGATATCGTGCGCACCGGCTCGATTCGCGGGCACATCGTCAATGCCAATCCATTGTCACTTCCGCTGTCGCCGCCGGGCGTTGCCGGCGTCTTCGGCTCGCAGGTGGTGGCGGTGGACGCGGACACTGGCGCGATCGTGGCTGCCGCGATTGGCGGATGGAGCTGCAGCGGCGCGGGCCCCACGCAGTTCGACGGCGGATATGCAATCGAGCGGCTACCCACCGGCCACAACTATCACGTGTATGCGGAGCCGTTGAACGGAGCGGTTGACCCATCGCAGATCAGCAACGCTACAGCGTCGCTGTGCCGGAATTCGAGCAGCGATCCGGGCTGGCCGGTGCTGCAGGGCTGTGTTGTGCCGCCCGTGGATATCAGCTTTACGGTACGCACGCGGCCTGGGCCATGAAAAAGTGCCGATTACTTCTCGCCCCATTCCGCATACAGCTTGCGGATAGCCGGACCGATCGTAAATCCCCAGGTGCGGAGATATAGATTCTTGAATTTCTCGGGAATCACGTATTGGTCCGCGGCGTCCTGGACGGGTACACCGGCTTTATACATTCTTTCGGCCTGAGCGGCGATGTCATCGAAGACCTCCGCGAGCCTGGCCACCTCTTCCTGGCCGCAGATCTGTCCGTGGCCGGGAACAAACAGCGTGTCTTTATCCCAGGAAGAAAAAGCGCGCAGCGTGGCGCGCCAGCCGGAAATGGTGGCCTTGTCATCGAAACAATAGGGGTACAAGCCGTTAAAAACCAGGTCACCGGAGTACACCACATTCTGGTCCGGCACCCGCACGATCAAGTCCGTGCCGGAATGGCCGGGAAAATGTTCGATCCGGGCGGTCAATCCACCCAGGTCGATGGTCATAGGCAGCTTCGCCGGGTCGAGGGGGTGATTCGGCAGAGCCAGAACACTCGCGTTCACCACAGTGAATACATCGGCCACCATGCCGATGTCGCTCTGGGCGTGTTGCTTCTGAAGCTCGCTCCGGGCATCCCGGATGCGCGCCTCCACCGGAGCGAGCACCGCCGATTTTTCAGCTCCCTGCAGAGGAATATAGTTGTCCACGATGCGGCGGGCCACGGCGGCGTGCGCCCACAGCGGAACATTGTTGGCGCCATAAAATGAATTGCCGGTGGAATGATCGTAGTGATAGTGAGTGTCGAGTGCGGCTTTTACCGGCACCTGGCTGACCATACGCAGAGCATCCATCTGGAATCCGGCGCCGGCAGGCGATCCAAAACCTTCCAGCAATAACGCACTGTCTTTTCCCGCGAGAAATCCTCCGTTGCATATGGTCTGGATGCCTTTGGAGGTATCCGAAATTGTCGCGTATAGGCCGTTGCCGATTCTTCTGACGGACGCAAATCCTTTATCCACTATCACGGTCTGCGACAAACGGGCATCGCCCTGCAGGCTGGCAGCGAGTGCCGGCAGCGCCAGAATTCCGCCGATGGAGTGAAATGCGGCAAGAGACGACGTGCCGGCCACAAAGGCTCGGCGTGAGAAACGAGGTGCATGTGCGTTCATGGCCTTCTCCCATTCCTGATCGGGTTGCGTCTGCTCATCTCTGATAAATTGCGCTTCTGGGAACCAGCCGGATCGTTCAACGTCAATGATGCGGAAATTCCCGTAAAATTTACTACATTAGCCGGGGAAGCTTCCAACACCCTTTCGCCTGGGCTCGATTGAAGGAGATGTGCGGGCATGTTCAAGACCGTTGCGTTTTTCGTTCTGGCGTTGTTCATTACGCCTTCCCTCAACTCGCAGGGACAAGGCTCCTGGAATCCCTGCGATCCCGATAATCCGGATAACGTCCGGCCGAATCCGGAGATGCAGCGCGCGGAAATCGTGAATCTGGAGCGCGAGACGGCGCGCGCGATCCTGTTGAACAATGGCACGTTTTTTAGGCGCGTCTATAGCGAAGATTTTTCCGGCACACTTTCGCATGGCCAAAACGTGGACAAAATCCATTACATCAACGAAGTGCAGAACAGCGGTGCCAGGTATCAATCGTTTACGGCCTCGGACACCCAGGTCCGGATATTCCAAGAAACCGCTATCGCCACTTCGCTATGGACTTCACGGGGCAGTTATCAGGGACACCCCATCGAAACACAGATGCGCGTGATGCACGTTTACGTCAACGGCCCGCGCGGCTGGCACGTAGTTGCAGGTCAAAACACGCCATTGCCGCCATACGGACCCCACCCGTTATAGCAATCACCGAGCTTTTTGCTTCAGGTTGATTACTTGGCCTGCACCCCGTTACGGCCTTAGCGGGCTCTACTGCACGAAACCAACCGTGGGCGTTGGCTCGTTCGCTGGAGATTCCTTGATCGTGCCGAATTGCGACTCGTAACGCGCGATATTTTCGCCCAGCGCTCGCCAGATGCGTTTGGCGTGGCCCGGACTGACGATCATGCTGCCGGTCAGCTTCCCTTGCGCGCCGTTGGGAAAAATATAAATAAAGTTCATGGTGAACTCTTCCAGATTGTGGTGAATCATCACCAGGTTGCTGTACTGCCCCTGCAGTTCCTTCTCGTCCGCTTTGATCTGAACCTGCCCCTGTTGCGGTGGCCGCTGCTCGTCCATGCGTTGCTCTCCCGGAATCCTTTTTGAACTTATCATAAGTGGCCGCCCGCGGCTCACCGCTCGCCAGAAGTGGTCGGCCATGGCTCGCTACTATCAACCCTCTTCGGCAAACATCCATCCACGCCATGGAAACCTCAGCGGCGGCCCATTGACATCGAAACAGTATTAAGTGTAGTTTAGTATCTAACTTTAACGTAGTTAACTAGTTCGCAGTAATATGGTTTATGGAACGCGCCGCCCCTCCCCAACTCGAAAATGAATCCTCACTAACCGCCGAAACTACTTCCAACGAATCGCCGGCCTCCTCCCCGTTGTGGTCCACGCGCGCTTCCCGCAACGGACAACCCCTGCCTTCACTGCCCGAAGCGCACCGCACCATTCCCTTTGTCGCCGGCGCCTCGCGCCTCAAAAAATTGTTGGCCTTCGCTGGGCCCGGTTACCTGGTCGCGGTCGGTTACATGGACCCTGGCAACTGGGCCACTGACATCGCCGGCGGCTCGAAATTCGGCTACTCGCTGCTAAGCGTGATTCTGCTAAGCAATCTGATGGCGATGTTTCTCCAGGCGCTTTCCGCCAAGCTGGGCATCGCCACCGGGCGCGACCTGGCGCAGGCCTGCCGCGACAATTATTCCCGTCCCACCGCCATGTTTTTGTGGGTCGTCTGCGAAATCGCCATCGCCGCCTGCGACCTCGCGGAAGTCCTCGGCTCCGCCGTCGCCTTGAAATTGCTTTTCGGTTTACCGCTGCTCGCCGGCGTGCTCATCACCGCGCTGGACGTGCTGATCGTCTTGGCGCTGCAAGGCCGCGGCTTTCGCCTGATCGAAATATTTGTAGTCACTTTGATCGCGTCCATCGCTGCCTGCTTCGCCTACGAAATATTTTTCGCTCAGCCGCTGTGGCGCCACGCTGCCCTCGGATTCATTCCCCACATGGAAATCCTGCGCAATCGCGAAATGCTGTACATCTCCATCGGCATCCTGGGCGCCACGGTGATGCCGCACAATCTATACCTGCACTCCAGCATCGTGCAGACCCGCGCGTTCGGCACGTCCACCAAAGACCGCAAACAGGCGCTGCGTTACGCGGTTTTCGATTCGACCTTCGCGCTCGGTCTCGCCTTGTTCGTGAACGCCGCGATCCTGGTGTTGGGTGCCGCGGTTTTTCACACTCGCGGCCTGCACAATGTCGCGGAAATTGAAGACGCCTACAAATTGTTGAGCCCGCTGCTTGGCGCCGGCATGGCCAGTACCGTCTTCGCATGTGCGTTGCTGGCTTCGGGACAAAACTCCACGCTGACCGGAACGCTTGCCGGCCAGATCGTCATGGAAGGTTTTCTTGAGATTCGCCTGAAACCCTGGCTGCGCCGCATGATCACCCGCTCCATCGCCATTTTGCCCGCGGCGCTGGTCATTGGTATCGCAGGCGAATCAAAAGTCACCGCGTTGCTCGTTTTCAGCCAGGTGATCTTGAGCTTCCAGTTGCCTTTCGCGGTGATTCCGCTGATTCAATTCACCAGCAACCGAAAACAAATGGGCGCGCTGGTGAATTCGCGGATCACTACGGGCATCGCCTGGGTGGTGGCCGTCGCGATTCTTTTCTTCAACGCCGAGCTGGTCTGGCTTATCCTTCGTTCCTAGCCCTCCGCCGCACAACACAATATGAATATGGATGCGATGAAGATCGATGCGCAACGGAAATTCAAGCTGCGTCGAACGCTTTTTATCGCGCTTCTGGGAATGATCGTCATCGCCATCGTGTTGGCGGTAATGCGCCGCGGCGAGTGGGTCGTCCCCGACGAAGCCACGCAGCGCCAGAATCCGTTGCAACCTTCCACTAATGCGCTGGAAGACGCGCGCCCGCTCTATAAGGAAAATTGCGAGCGGTGCCACGGTGCGACTGGAAAGGGAAATGGTCCCGAAGCGGCCAGGCAGTATCCGGCGCCTCCCGACCTGACCAACGCGAACCGCATGAACGCGCTTACCGACGGCGCGATTTTCTACCAGATCAGCGAAGGCCGCCGCCCCATGCCCAGCTTCAAAGCCCGCATGACGGAAGACCAGCGCTGGCAACTGGTGCTCCTGCTACGCTCCTTCGCCCCACCACCAAAAAGAAAAAAGCCCTAAATAGCTCCCCGGCTGTTAGTCAAGCTCAGTGCGAAGCGCACATCCGGGTGCCCCACACGCCGTAGTTGCGTTTGGGAATTTTGGCCCACAACAAACACCACGTCCCATCTCATCTACTTTTGGCACTCATCTATCCGCCATCCAAAAAGTGTCATTCCGAGCGGAGTGGCGCGGCTTTTTCTTCCTCGTTCGCGTACGCGAACGAGCCGCGCCACGCAGTCGAGGAATCTCTCTTCGATTTCACTAGCGCTTCAGAGTTCAACCGCCAACCGCGGGGTGGCCCACAACAAACACCACGCTACGCCTTCACCAACTACGCCGCCGCCGACTTCACCAACTGCAGCGCCGCCGCAACTTCCTTCAAATCCGGCACCACCGGAATGTCATAGTTCTTAATCCACGCAATCTTCCCATCCTTATTGACAATCACGATGGCCCGCCCGGTAATGCCCTTATCGGCCAGATACACACCATATTTTTCCGCCATCGCTCCTCGCGGATTGAAATCGGCCAGCAGCGAATAGTGAATCCCCATTTTGTCCGCGTACGCCTTGTGCGACCACACGCTGTCTACGCTAACCCCGAGCACTTCCGCATCCAGTTGCTCAAACGACTTCATCTCATTCACGAAACAGACATGCTCGTTTGTGCACGTAGGACTCCAGTCCAGCGGATAAAAAACCAGCACCACATTTTTCTTCCCCGCAAAATCGGAAAGCTTCACATCCTTCTGGCTTTGATCTTTCAAAGTAAAATCCGGCGCTGCCTGTCCCACGCTGATACCCATCGATTTCCTCCTAAATTGAAAGTTTCCGTAAGCATCTTACCCAATCGCACGCGCCCGGCACAATGTTGGGCGCTTCTGCACCCGGGGCAAGCTGTTACATCCCGCAGGCCGCTTTCTTTATGACACGACCGGCAGTACACTCGCCCAAGGAGAGAGCAATGGATTCCGAAGGCACTCGCCGCGCCCCTACGCCGCCACTTAGGGAACTGGTGGAGCGCTACCGCGCGCTGGCCGGCGATTTTGGGAAGGCCATCGCGCTCACAGACTTTGGATTGTCGCGCACCGCGACCGAGCAGCTTTTCTCCCGTTACGACGAGGACTACCACATCAGCCGCTTCTTCCACTTCACCGAAATTGACGGCATGACCTTCACCATCAACGGAGAGCCTGTCACCCACGTCTCCCTCGACGCCGAAATCGAGAGCATCCTCTGATTCTCACACCCGCTATAATTACTGTGCTGATCGTTCTACCTCAGCCGCAGTTTTGTACCGTCATGCGATAATTTCGTTTCAAAAATTGCCTTTTTTGCATAGGCTACTCCACGCGGAGGTAACTGCATGGCTGGCACGCCAACTCATTTGCCGGAATCGCGCCTGGGCAGCACGTTGCGGCGCGATGCCTGGTGGATCGAGCTGCTCCCCGTAATTATCGTGCTCGGAGGATTTGGCATTTACGCCACGCTGCGCGCTTTCGAGGGAGCTTTTTACAGTTGGGGACCCTATCTTTCACCTTTTTATTCGCCGCTGATCGATCCGCAACACCACTGGTGGCCGCTTTCACCCGCGCTGCTGGTGCTCGCCGGCCCGCTCGGCTTTCGCGCCACCTGCTACTACTACCGCAAAGCGTACTACCGCGCGTTTTTTCTCGATCCCCCGGGCTGCGCCGTCGGCGAATCCTCCGGCCGCAAATACAAAGGAGAAACCGCCTTTCCGTTCATCCTGCAGAATGTCCACCGCTACTTTTTGTATCTCGCCATCATTTTTCTGGCCTTCTTGTGGCACGATGCCATCAAAGGATTTTTCTTCGACGGGCAATTCGGCATCGGCGTTGGCAGTCTGATCCTCTTGTTCAACGTGATTTTGCTTTCGTTTTACACTTTGTCTTGTCATTCCCTCCGCCACCTCGCCGGCGGAAAAATGGACTGCTTTTCCTGCGCCACCTTCGGCTCCGAACGAGCTGCCGTTTGGAAAGGGTCGTCATTTCTGAATGAGCGCCACATGCTGTTCGCCTGGGCCAGCCTCATTTCCGTGGGCTGCGCCGACCTGTACATTCGCCTGCTCGCCAGCGGCGCGATCCTCGACGTGAGGATTCTGTGACCGCCAATTACGAAGTGCGCGAGCACGACGTACTCATCATCGGCGCCGGCGGCGCAGGTTTGCGCGCCGCCATTGAAGCGCTGGCGCAGGGCGCCTCTGTAGGTGTGGTCTGCAAATCCTTGCTGGGCAAAGCCCACACCGTCATGGCCGAAGGCGGCATCGCCGCGGCCATGGCCAACGTGGATTCCGCCGACAGTTGGAAGGTGCATTTTCGCGACACCATGCGCGGCGGAAAATTGCTCAACAACTGGCGCATGGCGCAGCTCCACGCCCAGGAAGCGCCCGAGCGCGTGCGCGAGCTGGAGCAATGGGGCGCTCTTTTCGATCGCACCGAAAGCGGCGCGATTTTACAGCGCGCCTTTGGCGGCCACACCTTCAAACGGCTGTGCCACGTGGGCGACCGCACCGGCCTCGAGCTGATCCGCACGCTGCAGGACCGCGGCGTGCAACAAGGCGTCGACTGTTACATGGAATGCACCGTCACCCGCCTGCTCGTCGAGAACGGACGCTTTGTAGGTGCGTTCGCTTACTGGCGCGAGACCGGCCGCTTCATTGTTTTCAAAGCCAAAGCCGTGGTCATCGCCACCGGGGGAATCGGCAAGGCCTGGACGGTCACCTCCAACTCCTGGGAGTACACCGGCGACGGCATGGCCCTTGCTTACGAAGCCGGCGCCGAATTGATGGACATGGAATTTGTGCAGTTTCATCCGACGGGAATGGTCTGGCCGCCCGGCGTGCAGGGAATTCTCGTAACCGAAGCGGTACGCGGCGAGGGCGGCATCCTGCGCAACAAATTGGGCGAGCGCTTCATGGAGAAATACGACCCCAAGCGTATGGAGCTTTCCACCCGCGACGTAGTGGCTCGCTCGATTTACACCGAAGTGCGCGAAGGACGCGGCACCGAACACGGCGGCGCCTACCTGGACATTTCCCAGAAGCCCGCCGAGTACGTCAAGAAAAAACTCCCCAGCATGTATCACCAGTTCAAGGAACTCGCCGACGTGGACATTACCAAAGAGCCGATGGAAGTCGGCCCCACCTGCCACTATGTGATGGGCGGCATTCGCGTGGAAGCCGAAACGGGCCAGTCCACCGTGCCCGGAATTTTTGCCGCCGGAGAAGCTGCCGCGGGCTTGCACGGCGCCAATCGCCTGGGCGGAAATTCGCTCTCGGATTTACTGGTCTTCGGCAGGCGCGCTGGAATCGCTGCAGCCGCGCACGCCAGCCAGGTAAAAAGCGGCGCCACCGACAGCGCGCAGATCCAGGACGCCGAAAAAGAATTGCTCGCGCCGTTTTCCAATAGCGGAGAAAACCCTTACGCCGTCCATCGCGATCTGCAGGCCGTGATGCAGAGCCTGGTGGGAATTTATCGCACCGCGGAAGATCTGGAGCGTGCCCTGACCGAACTGCAAATGCTGAAAGCCCGGGCCGCCGCGGCCAGCGTGGAAGGCTCGCGCATGTTCAATCCCGGGTGGCATCTCACCCGCGAACTGAAGTCCATGCTGATCATCGCCGAAGCGGTGACCAAGAGCGCCATGGCGCGCACGGAAAGCCGCGGCGCGCACAGCCGCATCGATTTTCCCGAGCTCGATCCCACCTGGGGCGCGAAGCACAACATCATTATCGACGAAGGCGGCGCCATGGTACGGAAGGAAATGCCCATCCCGGACATGCCTGCGGACTTGAAAGAAATTTTGACGCAGGAATAAGCAGCGGAATTACAGCGGCGGCATAGAGCGGCACAGATTGGAGAGCATCGATGGCCGATACAGTCTTGCGAGTGTTCCGCGGAGACGCCAGCGGCGGCGCCACGGTCGACTACCAGGTCCCGGTAGCCCCCGGCATGGTCGTACTCGACGCGCTCCACTATATCCAGGGACACATCGCGCCCGACCTTGCGGTGCGCTGGAATTGCAAAGCAGGGAAGTGCGGTTCCTGCTCCGCGGAAGTGAATGGCCGCCCACGTCTGACCTGTAAAACGCGCATGGATTCGCTTCCCAAAGACCAACCCATCACCGTCATGCCTATGAAGGCGTTCCCCAAAATTAAAGATCTGGTCACTGACGTTTCGTGGAACTATGCCGTCAACCGCAAAATTCCGCCGTTCCAGCCCAGGCCCGGTGTCGACTGGAAAATCTCCCAACTCGACGTCGACCGCGTGCAGGAATTTCGCAAATGCATCGAATGCTTCCTGTGCCAGAACGTTTGCCACGTCTTGCGCGATCACGACAAGAAAGAACAATTCGGCGGCCCACGCTTCTTCGTCCGCGTAGCCGGGCTGGAAATGCATCCCCTCGACGGCGCCAACCGCACCCGCCTGCTGAAAGACGAATTGGGCATCGGCCTCTGCAACATCACCAAATGCTGCACCGAAGTCTGCCCCGAAGATATCCACATCACCGACAACGCCATCATCCCGCTAAAAGAGCGGGTCGTCGATGAATTTTACGATCCCATCACCATGCTCTTCCGCAAAATCCGCGGCACCAGCGAAAAGCGCAATTAAGTCCGCCTTAGGTGTATTGTGTCTCCACGTGGGGTGGTTCTATGGACGCCAAGCTAAAGGCTATTTCCCGGGCGGGTATCGCCGAAGCGATTGCCAAGGCGGAGCTTTACCGTTATCTCAACGAACCCGAAGAGGCCGAGTCCATCTGCCACGATATTCTCGCCGTCGATTCCGGCCACCAGTTGGCGCGCCGGCTGCTCGGGCTGTCTATCACCGATCAGTTCACTGGATACGCCGGAGATCGCTACGCCGAGGTCGCGGAAATATTCCAGGGCCTCCGCGATGCTTACGAGCGCGCCTACTACACCGGTTTACTCTACGAACGGCGCGCCAAAGTCCAGTTGCGCAGCGGTTACTCCGCGCACATCCTGTTGCCTCTTATCGAAGACGCCATGAAGTGTTTTGCGGAAGCCGAAAAAATCCGCCCGCCCGGAAATGACGACAGCATCCTCCGCTGGAATCGCTGCGTCCGCATGCTCGAAAGCCAGCCCGATTTTCGCCTCGAACGCGACGCCTTACCCCACGACGCCGAAGACAGCCCCCCGGCGAATTTTCGCGCCAAGCGCGCCAACGACCGCTGACTTGCATTTCGTGATCACCCCGAGGGCTTAATTGTCCGTGACTACGCAAATCAAACGTTGGCTGGTTGCTGAACGCCGGCCATCACGATCGGGCGCACCAGTTCCACCGCGACGGTTACAAACTCTTCCGCAGGCACTCGATCCGCCGTGTTCACCCACTGCTTTACCGCTCCGTAGATTGCCCAGCTTGCTGTCGCTGCAATCATCTCTGCCGCGATGCTCCGCTCCACCGGGTGGCGTTCAAAACCATCCAGCAAAACCACTCTGATTTGGTCCATCACCGTGCGTTCTACAAACGGTTCGAACTGGTGCTGGCTCAGAGACTGCGATTTCTCTAACTCCACCAGGTAATCGCATACCGCCAGGATAAGCACCTGGAACGCTGTCGAGCACCCACCGTCAAACTGCACACCTCTTTGGGCTAACAGTTTCAGAAAACTTACCCGTATCAGCTCTCCCAACAGTGCAAACTTGTCATCGTAATGTGCATAGAACGTAGCCCGATTCACCGTCGCGGCTTCCGTGATGTCCTGCACCGAAATCTTGTCGAACTCCTTCTCTTCTAATAACTTACGCAGCGCATCCTGCAGCAGTTGCCGAGTCCTTCGGACGCGCGGATCAAGCCGTTCACACTCTTCGTGCAGCATCGTTTTTTTCCTTCCCAGCCCACCTATCATACCGCAAGACGTCGACTGTTGCTTAAGTAACACAAGTTTGATATTATATACAACAGTTGTTGTATATACAGCATCTGATGATTAGCGGAGGCTTCTCATGGCTACCTTACTCAAACTCGATTCCAGCCCTATGGGCGAACGGTCCATTTCCCGCAAACTGACCGACCAGCTCACGCAATCCTGGCTGAAAGCCCATCCGGGCGGCGAGGTCATTGAACGGGACCTGACAGCCTTGCAGCTATCCGTAATTGACGGCTTTTGGGTAGGCGCGTCGTACACCCCTGAACAAGCGCGAACGATAGAGCAGGCGGCTGCGCTAGAAATTTCCGACTCGCTGATCGCCGACTTAAAACATGCTGACGAATATGTATTTGGCGTGCCCATGCATAACTTCAGCATCCCTTCCACGCTCAAGCTTTGGATCGATCAGGTGGTGCGCGCCGGGAAGACCTTCAGCTATGGAGCCGACGGACCCCGGGGCTTACTCACCGGCAAAAAAGCCACGTTACTGCTGGCCAGCGGCGGCGTTTACGGAGAGGGAACCGCTCTGGCTGCGCTCGACTTCGTGACTCCTTACCTGCGAACTGTTCTCGGTTTTATCGGCATAACCGACGTAACCGTCATCACCGCCGGCGGGACCGCGCAACTGTCGTCCGGCAAGGTTGACGCGCAAGCCTTTCTGGCGCCCTCGCTGGAAAAGGTTCACGCGCACGCCAGTCTTTGAGCACTACCGCGCCGTCCCGAATGAGTAGTCGAAAATAATTTAAGGAGAATCATATGAGAGTTACTGCATTGATCGCGCGTCTGTTGCTGGGGTTAGTCTTCCTGATATTCGGGTTGAACGGATTTTTTCATTTCATTCCCATGCCGCCTCCGAGCGGCGCCGCGCTTCAGTTTGTCGGAGTGCTTTTCGCGTCTCACTATTACGCCGTTATTTTTGCATTGCAGATTATCGGCGGCCTGCTGTTGCTGATCAATCGCTTTGTACCTGCCGCGTTGGTTATTCTGGGCCCTGTGATCGTGAATATCTTTTTCTTCCACTTGTTGATGGCCCCCGCCGGCCTGCCCCTGGCGATCCTGTTGGTTATCCTGTGGACGATTGTGGCGTTGCGAAATAGACAGTACCTGGCAGGAATTTTCGTACAGCGCACCGCTTAAGCAGCCTGGTAGCTCATCGCGTTACTCTGGAAACGCAACTAGGAGGCCGCAAATGGAAATCGGTGTCGACAGCTTCGCGGCAGACATTTCGGATCCCGTCACCGGTGCAGTTATGAAGCCGGTCGATCGCATGGACCATTTGCTTGAAGAGATGGTGGTGGCCGACAAAGTAGGGCTCGACGTCTTTGGCATCGGCGAGCATCACCGCGCGGAGTTTCTGGACTCCGCGCCGACCATCATTCTCGCCGCGGCGGCCTCGCGCACGGAAAATATCCGGCTCACCAGTGCGGTCACCGTTCTCAGCGCCGCCGATCCCGTTCGCGTCTTTCAGGAATTCGCGACACTGGACCTCATTTCGCATGGCCGCACCGAAATCGTGGCCGGGCGCGGCTCATTCATCGAATCCTTTCCGCTCTTTGGCCTGAATGTCGAAGATTACGATTCACTCTTCGCCGAAAAACTCGACCTGCTGCTCCAAATTCGCGAAAATACCAATCCGCACTGGTCCGGAAGGCATCGCCCGGCGCTCACCGGCCAGGCCATTTATCCCCGACCGTTGCAGAATCCGCTGCCAGTGTGGGTTGGTGTGGGCGGCACGCCGGCATCCTTTGTCCGTGCGGGCGAACTCGGCCTGCCACTGATGGTCGCTATCATCGGCGGCCAACCGCATCGCTTCCGCCCGCTCATTGATCTCTACCGCGAAACCGGCATTCGCTCCGGCCACCAGCCCGAACAGATGAAAGTCGGCCTGCACATGATCGGATTTCTGGGTGACACTACCCAGCAAGCCGCCGACGATTTTTTCCCCGGCTATGCCCACACCTTTACGGAAATTGGCAAGGAGCGCGGCTGGCCGCCCACCACCCGTGCGCAATTCGATGCTTTGCGCGCGCCTACCGGCGCGCTGCTCATCGGCGACGCCGAAACCGTGGCCAGGAAAATCCTTTACGTGAACGAAGCGCTTGGCGGAATCTCGCGGCTGACTTTCCAGATGGGCGTTTCCACTCTCCCGCGACAGAAAATGCTGCGCGCCATCGAAATACTTGGCACCCGCGTCGCGCCACTCGTCCGCAGCGCATCTGCGTCCCTCAACGCTCGCGCCTGATCTCCCCGAAGACAGCGCGCCAACGACCACGCGCCAACGACCGCTGAGCAAAACGTTGCCAGCGTCACTCCCTCCGTTGGAAAACAGCGCGCCAGCTTAAAGTGTCGAGTCTGATCATTCTGGCGCAACCCGGCCCGGTTCAGCCCGACCGCGAAATTCTATTCGTATCGCAGCGCGATCATCGGATCCACACGCGTGGCGCGTCGCGCCGGAACGTAGCAAGCCAGCAGCGCAGTCGCGATCAGCAGCAATATCACCGCGCCAAATGTCAGCGGATCGGTAGCCGTCACGCCAAACAGCAGCGACTCCACCGTGCGCGTCAGCACTAGTGAGCCCGCAACCCCGACGGCTACTCCAACAAAAATCGTGCGCAATCCCTGCCCCAGCACCATCCGCAACACGTCAAGATAACCAGCCCCCAACGCCATCCGCACGCCGATCTCGCGCGTCCGCTGGCTCACCGAATACGCCATCACGCCAAACACTCCAGCGGTAGCGAGCAGCAGCGCGGCGATCCCGAAGGCCCCGATCAAAATCAGGTTAAACCTGCGCGAACCCAGCGAAGCGGAATACACCTGCGAAAACGTCCGAAACCTCGCCGGTATTTCCGGATTCAGCTCTTGCAGGATTCCTCGCGCCGCATTGGTAACCAATTGCGTGTCGGCATCGCTCAGCATCGTCACGGTAATCGCCGCGCGCGGCCGCTGGAATAAATTTACATACACGGTCGGACGCGGCGGCGCGTCCAGCCCATATTCATGAACGTCTCCGGCGACCCCCACAATGGTCAGCAGCCGCAAGTCGCCATCCATATTTCCAAACTCAATGGTGTGGCCGATGGGATCCTGGCCGGGCCAGCGGTCCCGCGCCAGCGACTCGCTGATCACCGCCACGTGTGGAGCATCCGCGCCATCCCGTTGGTCGAAAATGCGCCCGCGAATCAGCGGAATCCCCAGCACCTGGAAGTATCCTTCCGTCGCCACGCAGAAATCCGCATTGCCCAGCCGCTCCTTTTGCTGAAACAGCGCGCCGAAACCGTCCATGCTTTTCGGAACTTCATTTTGCGTCATCAGCAAAAACATTCCGTCGGGCAGTCCGCCGTCCATCGGAAGTCCGCTCGTCGCTCCAACTCTACTCACTCCCGGAATCTGTCTAAGGCCATCGATCAGCCTCGTAAAGAAAATCCCCTGGCCCGCTTTTGCTTTCGGATCCTCGACCCACGGCAGCGCAACATCCATGGTCACAATCTTGTCCACGCGAAATCCGGGCTTCACTTCTAGCACCTTCATCAAGCTGCGTCCCAGCAATCCCGCTCCCACCACCAATATCAGCGTGATGGCCATCTGCGCCGCCACGATCACGCGGCCAATGCGCTTGCTGCTTTGCGAACCCGCCTGTCCGCGCCCGCCTTCCACCAAACCTTTGCGCAGATCGCCCGATGTCGCGCGCACAGCCGTGAATACCCCAAGTCCGGCCGCAACTGCGGTGGAAAGCAGCAACGCGAACAGCAGCACCGGCATGTTGATCGATACGCTGTCCAACCGCGGCAGATTTTCCGGTGCCAACCTCACCAATCCCGCGACGCCCCAGAACGCCAACAGAACACCAAGTCCGCCGCCGGCCAGCGCCAGCAGCAATGCTTCCGTCAGAAATTGGCGGATCAAACGTCCTCTCGCCGCGCCCAGCGCGCTGCGAATCGCGAGTTCTCGCTCTCTCACGGAAGCTTGCGCCAGCAAAAGGTTGGCTACGTTCGCGCACGCCACCAGCAGAAGAAAGCCCACCGCCCCCAGCAGCACCAGCAGCGGCGCGCGCGCATTGCCGGTTATGGAGTCCTGCAGAGGAACGACAGTCGCATCCTTGAGCAAGTATTCGCCTTGCTCGCTGGAACTGTCGTGAATGCGTCGCGCAATCGCGCCGATGTCCGCATTCGCTTGTGCGACGCTCACGCCATCGCGCAGCCGCCCGACCGCATAGTAGTTGTGCGAAGTTCTGCTGGGATTTTCTCCCTCCAGATCGGCCGGCAGCCACAGCCCAACGTCGGCAGGGAATTGAAATCCGGCGGGAAGTACGCCGATAACCGAGAAGTCC